>JBKPPX010000132.1:0-1370 GCA_046733815.1 Thermoproteota archaeon
CACCTATATAGCAGTATAGACTTTATAAAAAGCATGCAAATTCCAAAAATATATCTTATATGTGATATACTTATCACTTTAACGTCTCCATTATTATTATTACATCCTAATAGTCAAGCGCTTGCTCAGGGGCAGTTTTTAGCTTATGAAGATCCTGAATTAGGAATAAGCATACAATATCCTTCGAACTGGGAAAAGTTAGTAAGTCTAAATAACTTTGTTACCTTTACTGCCCCACCTGAAACTGATACACGCATATATCCAGCAGCACTTGGTTTAAAAGTTCAAGAAGTATCATCCCAAAATATATCGTTACAGGAAGTTACAAATGTGCAAATATCAGATTTAAAAAAAAGTAATCCAGATCTGAATGTTTTAGAATCAACATCGACTACTATTGCAGACAATCCTGCTCATAAAATAGTGTTTAGTGCGACAGACAATAAAGAAGTTGAACGCAAGGCTATGCAAGTTTGGACAGTAATTGGTAATAAAGCGTTTTTGATTACATACAAGGCGGAACCTGATAAATTCACAAGTTACTTGCCAACTATAGAAAGAATGATTGATTCCTTTAAAGTTATAGAATAGGAAGAGTGCCCATTGGATGTGTTGCAAAAATAAAGAATAATGGGAGTAGTCATTTTTGAGCTAGGTTGATAATATTAAGATTATTATCAATTTGAAAATAATATTAAAATAGATGAACCCCTTTACCATAAGGGATATAATCCCGCCCAGTCCACTCTATATTGTAACGCGAATATTCGCGGATTTGACGCATAATTTTAAAATTTACTCTCATGTCATATCTCGTGAAGAAAAAATTAGCTAAGAATTAAGATAAAAATTTGGTATCAATAATATGGCCATTATTATGATTGCTATCATTACAAGGTTAATAATTTTTTCTTTGATAAAATCCAGACGCCGTCAGTTTGAAATATAGGCTAAACACATTTACCATCTTGAAGAAATAAGATAGACAAGAGTCATAGAAAGATGTCTTCTGAGCTATGTAGATGGCTTCATGAAAAGCTAGAATCACTATACTTTCTTAAGTTTCCTTTTGCTATAGATGAATTGCCTGATAATGGTATCTATTTCTTTTATGAAGAAGGTGAAAATTCAACTCATTTTAATTATAATTATGACGATAGTATGCATGCGGATAACAACACCAGTAGTATTAGTACTAACGCTAAGGCAAGAATAGTAAGAATAGGTATGCATATGGAAGGTAATTTTAGTAGTAGGATTTCAGAGCATTTTCTATCAAATGATGCAGCAAAAACGATGAACTTTACAATATCTAATCCTAAACCCTCTGACAGAAGCATTTTTAGAAAAAATATTGGTAGGGCTATACT
>JBKPPX010000133.1:0-1330 GCA_046733815.1 Thermoproteota archaeon
AGAAAACATATCATCAGGTTTATGTGTTGATATACACAAAATATAAACATCAAAATCACTAAAGTTAGTAGCTTTTTTTATTCCTGCTGTTGTGTGTGCACGGTCCATTGCTTTAGAACTAATGTCATATCCATAGACATCAAATCCTTCATGTTCCTTTATAAATTTGGCCACAGGTAGCCCAAGCTGACCAAGACCAATTACAAGTACTCGGTTAAGTGGCGTTGTTTTTTCTTTTAGTGTTTGGTATGAGGCTTCATTCATGATTTTCGTTTCTAGAACGTCTTTTTCTGTCATTCGCAATTTTTTATATAATTTTATTTATATGCAGTAACCAACACAACTATAGTACAGTTATACTTATATTTGCTAAACATAAAATGAATTACTGATAGTTCTATTAAACGGTAAATATAATATATTCTATAATTTGATACTAACATCTATGATTAGTATAGAAGATAGTTCGAATTTTAGAAGGTAGTATATAAATGATACCTGATTGCAGCCAAAAGAACATGTAATATTTTTATTATTTATTATAAACTCAGAATATCCTTCATCAAAAGAATAGATGAATCAACGTATGCTGGTTGATTATAAGTTTTACGTCAAATTTAATACATAGTATATAGTTGTTAATATGAAAGTAATGGCTACACAGGCTTATTGTGTCAAGTGTAAGACAAAAAGAGACATGAAAAATGAAAAACAGGTAACTATGAAGAATGGCAGAGGAGCAATATCAGGAACATGTTCTGTGTGTGATACAAAGATGTTCAAGATTGGAGGATCTGGAGACAGATCGTCTAAGGCTAAGGTTGCAGTAAAACAAGCCACAAAAAGTAAGGGCAAGAAGACTACAAAGAAAAAGAAGTAGGCAGTAGCTGCCTATCATTGTCACTCATCAAGGTAGCTACTGAAATTTTTATTTTAATATGCTTCAATATGAGAGAGATACTTTCGCAAAAATGTCTCCCAAAACGATTATCAGCTGCTATCATTGATAAACCTGCTGAAGGATGCCTGCTAGAATCAATGAGAACAACGTAATAATAATACAAATTGATGATTCAATAATGACAAGATATATCTTATAAGTGAAAGACTAACTAAACTCTATATAACGTTAGCTGAACAATTAATCCAATCTCACTATCGCTATTAGCTATATCTGACAATAAAAAAGAGTCGACCAATCTATTCTTATTGTTGTCAAGCTCTAATTCAAACAATCTGTTGCTTATTATAGTATCACAATCAATAAGCAACGATGATGACAAAACTAACGATATGATATCATAAATTACCATGTTATTATGTTATAGCC
>JBKPPX010000134.1:0-1671 GCA_046733815.1 Thermoproteota archaeon
CCATAGATAGATAGATCATATATACAACACATATGTATTCACCTAATGTTGTTTTTTATAACAACAACAATATTCTAGTTATTCTTGCGATATGATCCTTCATTAAGTGGATAAAATATCTCTAATTACGGTCATAATAATATTTTCTTTGTGTTTAAAGGAAAAATACTAGCAATATTTTTTAGCAATGCCATATCATGTTATGACACTACTAAGTTATTTCTCAAATAATTATTAGCGTTTCTCGTTTTCGAGAGCTTTCACTCTCCATAAATAAAAGCCAAAATAAATTTGATATAATAATTCTTGTCTTTAAATTTTATATCACTATCATATATCATAAGAATAGCAAGTTATCTATAACGTCTTTCTGATTCTTCAATAGGATAATCATTAGCACTCATATCACGTATACGCATCAAACCATTATCATCAAATTCCCAGTGTTCATTACCATGTGTACGCATCCATTGGCTTGGATTATCTGCATCTCTCCACTCATATTCAAATCGCACAGAAATACGATTTCCTGTATAGCACCATAATTCTTTCATTAAACGATAATCAAGTTCTTTAGTCCATTTACGTTTTAGAAAGTCTATAATGGCTTCTCTACCAGTGAAGAACTCTGTCCGGTTGCGCCATCGGGAGTCTATAGTGTATGCTTGAGCGACAAATTCTGGATTACGACTGTTCCATGCATCTTGAGCTGCTTTGACCTTAGCATGTGCTGTCTCTTCATTAAAGGGAGGTTTGAGGATTTTTGTTGTTGACATATTTAGATAATAATTAGGTTAACTGAATTAACAATCTTATGTTATGCTCTATATTTTTTTGTGATAACAACAGACAATGATTTATATCTACTACTCCGAATTTAGTTCTCTTATTCTTCCTTCTTAGCGCTTCATTCTTATCTTACATGTACATGGATCTGTAGGACTTTATCTATAAATAAAAACAATCTGCGTTTGCAGATAGTTATAATGATGGTTATAATGAAGATGTTATGATGCTGGTCGTGACTTTAGGGATTAAATGGTCATGATGGAGAAAAAGGATTGGACTTGCGTATTGAATGTAAAGTACTATATAATGTGGATATAAAAGTATAACATAGAGATAGATAGTTTATGATATCTAAAAATAGAGAACAGTGCTGCTTTTTTCTTGATAAAAAATATAAATATATATTTTCTTCTTTTACTCTATTTTTATATCCTTTCCTTTTGGCTTGGTCTGAGCTTTTTTATTAAAAACAACTTCTAATAGTCCATTTCTATAAGTAGATTTAGCTGTTTCAAGATCTGTATCTGGTGGCAGCTCAACTATGCGTCTATATTTTTTCTGTGATGTATTAGCAGTAAATATTTCAACTGAATTATCGTAAGCATTTACTTTAATGTCTTTCTTATCGATGCCTGGCATTTCTACTACAACTTTAACTTCCTTGTCAGATATGACTACGTCTGCCAAAGGTTCTCTTTCAGCTCTCAGCTGTGCTCTCATTGAGCCAGGAGCAGCGCCACTACCAAGGCCACTTGCTGATCTAACATTACCAAACTCTCTTACTTTTGGTTTGCCATCAGGTCCAATTGTAACTGAATAACCATAAACTAATGGCCCTATTTCTCTTATCTTATCGCCTTCAGCTGTTTCATATTCTCTTAC
>JBKPPX010000135.1:0-1306 GCA_046733815.1 Thermoproteota archaeon
ATAACATATAGTCCATTTGAAGTATAAGATTTGAGTCAAATTTGATTCAGACTCGGCCTGTTCCAATATTAGGTTCGTGATTCAACTTAATTTCACATGTTTAATGGCTCGATAATGCTGTTCGATAATAAGTAGTGTGACTCATAAGTATTATAATTCAAACTTTTTGTACCATTCACTGAAATCCACTGATTTAAAGTTATCGAAATCTTTCTTCTTAATATCTTAGCTTGACCTATGCTATCTTCGCAAGCATTGAAGATAACTTATCTATTAGAACATTCAGCTCATGCTCTGATATCATTATTATTAGATATCTTAATTTCTAGAGTAACTTTATCTCCTATTTTTATACCAAGTTCTTCATATTCTCTTGTATTCATTTTAAAGGTGGTAGATTCTGATGATGATATATTGTTCCTACCACTACTACCAAATGCACCTTCTATTGCATCAGATATTTTCTTCGGTAAATTCTTCAAATCATCTAATGAAGTAATAGGTATGGACGCTACTCCGAAAGGATTTTCTGGGAATCCTTGCTGTCTTCTAGTAGAGGTAAAATTACCTTTAGAATCAGTCAATACAATATAAACATAAGGGTTGTCATCTTGAGAAGCCTCAATTTTTGAGACGGTAAACTCCTTCTTCATAATCTATATGACAATTTGATTGAATTACACACATATAGACCTATTTGTTAAAATATTTTAGTCTCTTCTACTGTCATATTCTCCAGAATACATTAAAATTATGATATAATACACGTGTGCTTTCAATCCCATATAGTATAGCTCAACTCAGCATTGAGTTTGTCATAAATTCGACTCCTTTCAATCCCATCAATAGCACAATTCAAACTTTTATCTCTTGTATCTAAAGCAATCAAAGATATCACATTAACAACTATATTCTAAGTATGGTTTTAATTAAGAAAATAATCGTAACTAAATCCTACTACAATCATGCCTTGACTCAGCAGAAGACTCTCAATACAAGTCAAGAAATAGATCTCTAGACTTGGATATCAAGCATTTTAAGAAAAAATTTGACATGCTTATTGATATGACATAAGTAACAATAATAACAAGGATGAATTGTAGAATAATTAATTGGATACATAAAAAAGGCAGAAGCTAGTTTGTGTGTATTTATCCATTATTGGCTAGTCCTAAGTCGTAATAGAAGCTATTTGTTAAAGTAAACAAAGCTTTCATATTCTAGTTGTGCGGCTTTGATTAAGAGCTCATTGGCTAGTCCGTTTTCCATTTCTCGTCTCATAGATTTGGCCAATCTTTTATAGAAT
>JBKPPX010000136.1:0-4827 GCA_046733815.1 Thermoproteota archaeon
CATCATAACTATTGTAGTTCATGCCTGCTGTTAAAGCGTTGAACTAGTATGTTAGAAAATTTCATTCACACTCGTCTGCTAGACACAAGATAAAGTGTAGCTGGTTCTTCATATTCTTCTTTTATCCAGAGTAATTCAAAGCTTCCTTCTTTTGTTGTCAGATCTTGTAGTTCCTTTTTTGAAAAGAACCTGATTTGAAAGCCATTTATATCATAGATTCCTTCTCTATCTACCTCTCTTCTACCTTTGCCATATGATTTGTCATTATGGTTTCTCACAGAAAAGAAGTTCAAACCCTTTGGCTTTGGTACTCTTGTTATTTCTGAAAAATTCCTTTAGAGTCTTCTTCTTCAAACCCTCAGTTTACTTGTAGCAAACATACAAATTTCCAACTGTGTTCTTATACACAACCTATTAACAAAGAAGACATGCTAACATTATCATGTAAAGATGTAGGATTTGATTGTAATCATGTTGTCAAAGCTGGGACAGAAGAAGAAGTTATAAGAAATATTACAGAACACGCCATCAAACAACACGGTATGAAAGCAGAAAATATGACTCCAAAAATGAAAGAGATAATTAGAAAGTTTATTCACAACAGTTCTTAACTCTTTTTAGACTCCTGTAGCTATATAATTTTAATATATACTTGATAGACCAACTTTCTATTGTGTCAGGTAAATCTAATAATAATGATGATAATAGTAATATGAGAAGAAGGGTTGTAGTAGTAACAGGTTCTGGTAAAGGTATTGGCAAAGCCATTGCTAAAGAATTTGCTAAAGCCGGATATTACGTAATGATAAATGACTTTGAGCAAGAAGAAGAATTAAAACATACAGCAGAAGAAATATCAAAATTAGTTGCTGGTGATAAGGAGAATAATAATAAGGTTGCCTATCTTGTTGGAGATATTTCACAAGAGCAAATTAGTATATCATTGATAGAGGAAACAATTAAAAGATTCGGAAGAATTGATGTATTGATAAATAATGCAGAAATAGCTGAAAAACCAACTATGAAAAAAACAGCAACACCAACAGCAAATGAAATAACTACCACCCCTACTAGTAATGCTACCGATTCTTTTCATAAACGAATATCTCCTTATTTTACTCTAGAGGAATACGAGGTTGCAGACTTGTATTTGAAAGGAGTATATCTTTGTATCAGAGAAGTAGTTAAACAAATGGTAATTGGGGTACCAAGCAAAACGAAAAAAGAAGATGGTAATGATGATGTTAATAATAATAATAAAGGAGGAAAGAAGAGTATTTACTCAATTATCAATATATCCTCTCCCTATCAATCAATACCAAAGCCTGAAGCAGATGAATATACTTTCTCAATGTCAGGAGTAGATCCTTTTACTTCATCAAGAGCTGGCGTAAAAAGTCTAACTAAAACTGTTGCACTACAGCTAGCAGAGAAAGGAATAAGAGTAAACGCTATAGCACCAGGGCTTATAGCTACTGATAGAATAAATAAAGAATTACTTGAAAAGGAAGAAAAAAGTAGAGGAGAAGAAGAAGAAAAAGAAAAAGAGATTCCTTTCCATAGAATTGGAGAGCCTGAAGAGATAGCAAAGATTGCTTTATTTTTAGCATCAGATGATGCAAGCTATATTACAGGAAATATGATATATGTAGATGGTGGTCTTTCTTTGTCTCGTTATAATTATTTTTTGGAGAGTAAATTAGAACAAGATTAAAGACGCATATATTTTGAGAAGTTAAATAATTAGTTGAGCAGTGCTAGAAAAAGCATAAATCTAACCATTAAATATATCTCATACAAAATAAGAACAAAAATATAGATTTTCATGTCTATTAAAAGCGTGAACATGTAAAGTCTCTTTAAATAAAGTAGGAGGAATGGAAATAATAGTCAGTTGTACCTACAAAATAAAGAGATATTAACAATATTGTGTATATTCTGATTTATATGAGTACAGAAAGAAAGAATACACTACGTAAACGAGATCAGGCTCTAAATGATGCAACTAATGGACAATTAGGAGAAGAACCAAGACAAGTACCCTTACCTGGATCATCGAAATCCGAATTTGATAATATTAGAGATTCGCATATTAGGACTGCTCGTAAAATGTCCAAAGACATTATTTAATTTATATAAATTAACGTATTTCTTGAGAATAATGAATAAAAAACTATTACTAACTTTCAATTTTTGTTGTTAATAGCTATTAAAGGGAAGCAATATAGATTTTATATTTATTATATGTTAACCAATTAATTATTGGCGTCTCTCTATCAATAAATATAAGTTTTACAAGCCATTAGATGGATATAATATGTCTGAATATGAATTAGGTACCTTTAGATGTAAATATTGTGCAAAGGGATTCATTACAAAAGATGATGCTGATAGACATTACTTAGAGGTTCATAGAGAGGAAGAAACAACAGTGTTAGAATAAAGTATCTTGTTTCTTTTCAAAGATATATTCTTATTATTGTCGTTGTAATTATTCATTATTCTTCTTCTTATTCTTTCTAGGTCTAAACTCTAACTCTACTCCACGTTTATCGTTATAATTAAAGGTAAAAGCTTCATTAGGTAAAATAGGAAAGCTGGACATTTCTCTATTCAAGCATATAGGACATTTCTCTCTAGGTAATCTAGATTTATCAAAATATGTAGCACACCAATGACATGTTTCACAAAGAAGGAAAATGTCTTCTACAGAACCATATATCTTTATTTTATCAGCAAGCAATTTGGAATCTTATTTAGTATTCCAGTTAACACAAGTAAATAATCTTTGTTTGGTTTCATTGTTGAAATGCTGTGATGAACCTTTCATTTACACTTCCTTTTTAGAAGTAATCATCATATGAGAGCATCAAAAACTTTCAGTTCTGTCTTTGATATAGATGATGTATATCTCCACTTACTTCTCTCTTTCCCAGTGGTGGTTCGTTATTTTATTTACTACATCTAATGTCATAGTACTATCAGGAAAAGCTCACAGACTACAGCGAAGGCAAAATAATTTGGGAATAAATTGTATATATGAAGAATTTTTTATATATATTATATTCGAATCGCATAAAGAGTAGAAAGTAAATATAGCCAGTTTCATGAATTATATTGGTAATATGATGCAATCATATGTGATAAAAGAGTTCTTGCAATTATTCTTGGATTGATTATCTATAGATAGGTCATATGCATATATAGGTCATATTATACGTGGATTGATTATACAGAAAAATGTTGATCCTATTTCCATGATAGCAGCAATAATTTTGTTGGCAGAAGAAAATAACTACAATATATAGCCCTTCCAATTTTAGTTCCACGACAAAAGATGAGTTTAGGGATGTTGTATAGCCCTTGCATGTTTAATTTTGAAATAACTTTATATATTATCTAACCAACATGAAAAAATAACATGGCGAAATGTCCAAATTGTGAGGTAGATATTACCACAAATGGATGCAATACAGAACCAATAGCCGTTCCTAATGGCACTGCCTATTTACTCTCATGTAAGAAATGTGATAAAATATTAGGTATTGTATCGGAGCCGAAGTGATGGCTTTGTTAAGTTGATCTTGTTTAACTCCTAGAAAATCTCATTTCTTTAATGTGGATTTTATTTCCTGTTTTATACAATATAATAATAAATATAATAATACCTTTAGTTTATATTCTAAAAAGCTTGATGCGTATCTCGTATGTTATCTGTAATAGTACCGCATTTTTTAGCCAGAAGCATTAAAGATTCAGAATATTTGGGAATACTTCATTCAATCTATAAATCTGCTCTCAACCCAAAGGTTCTGTAACCGAGTGAAGTATAGTTTGTGATAGACTCGCTCATCAATATAGTAGTCGATGAAAAGTATATACTCGCATTTAGATTATTATTATTATTAAACTGAATAGGACCTGATTATATCAGAAGATAGTAAGCAGCTAATATCACAAATTATCAGATAACTGATTGGGACTTAATTTATTTCTCTATCCCTTCCTCCCTAGTAATATAGTACCGCTCCTCATGTCTTCTTAGTCGTCATCTTCTGATACTAAGACTCTTGTGCGTGATAATATCCATTATTGCAATGTTTCAATCTATCTCAGTCCAGAAGCTGTCTATCATGAAAAAGACTGAACATTTATGGGTGATAGAGTAAGCAATACAAGACAAAGTTTGACCAACAAAAGTTGACTCATAATGAATATGACTAAATAATTTCTTCTAATTTTATGCTTATGGTTATTATGGTTTTTTATTTTGTTCTTCTTCTTCTTTTTGTTCTTTTCTTAAAGTTAGAATTTAAGAAGTTGTTAATCTTTATAGATGGCAGTTAGTAGATTCTATTCTGGGTATGGTAACTCTATTTGTAGGTGAACTAATGACTCAGAAGCTTGAAACAATTGGCATCCTTAGTTCAGCTCAAGAAGCATCAAAGAAAATGAGGGACAATAATGTGAGTTCACTACTAGTAATTGATGACAGCAGTAACAAACCTGCAGGTATAGTGACAGAACGTGATCTGGTAAGAAAAGTATGTGTTAACGATACAAGTAGGAGTAATAATAGTAGTATGCTTATAAAAAATATAATGTCTTCTTCTCCATTAGTTACTATCGATGCTAGATTGCCAATCGAAGCAGCAGCTGATGTAATGATACAGAATAAAGTAAGACACTTACTTGTAGTAGAGAATAATGATATTAACAGACCCTTAGGTATAGTGACACCTACTGATCTTGTTGCATATTTAAAAGAAAATTTGAATTTAAATGAGACAAATGCAAAGATATTAGAATCATTAAAAGGACAAGAAG
>JBKPPX010000137.1:0-5934 GCA_046733815.1 Thermoproteota archaeon
CTTCAGCATATGGTCCTCCACCTTCACCTATTGTTATCTGGGTTGGTAGATATCCTTGCTGGGCGATCCAATGAGAAAATACTTGTGGTTGTAACATAAGTTCAATTAGCTCCCAAGCAAGGTCCTTGTGAGAAGAAGTCACTGGAATGTTAAATTGCCATCCCCCCGTCAATGTAGAGGTTTGGGTTTCATTGGAAGGTACTGGAAACATTGGAATAAATCGTATATTGTCAAGCTCTTGTTTTGGTAGATAGAATGCCATAGAAGATACCTCTATCATTACTGCAAACTTTTTATCAACAAACTCTTTTCCCCAAAAATGCTCCTTTTGTGGTTTTATTCCTGCGTCAATTTGATCTTTTATGAACTCTAATGCTTTTACTCCTTCTGTGCTATTGTATGCCGGAAACCAATAATTACCTTTTGTAGGATGACCTCCTTTTAATTGAACTATCTCTCCACCAAGCATCCAAAGATATGGATACCATAGATCTGGAGAATGACTAGCTCCAGTAAGATGAACTCCTTCTATTCCCTTTGTTCGTAGAACAGAATTTAATTTTTTTGCTGATTCAATATATCCATCCCATGTTTTTAACGAGTTAGGATCAACATTAGCTTCATCTAATAAATCCTTCCAATACCATATTCCCCTTACGTCAGTCCAAGCCCAGATACCATATATCTTATTATTATAAACACCACCATCCCAACTCTGCTGATACCAATCATTTTGTCTTCCCCATTTTCTAGTATAATTTGTAAGATCTGTTAACAAACCTTTTTGTGCAAATTCCCCAAGCCATATTTGATCTAGAGATATAATATCAACAGAAGTACCATTAGTTACGGCATTTAACATTTGATGTCTAGTATTGTTATTGTCTAACCCAGTTTCGATATACTTTACATTAATGTCAAGATCCGGATGATTTGATCTTAATTTATCAGCAGCACTGTCTACTAAAGATTTCCCTGTGTCTTCATTACCAAATTGGTTAAAGATGACTGTGATAGTTGTATTCTCCTTTGATTGTGGAGCTGCAAGAACATAAGTAGAAGATGAGTTTTGTATGAACTGAAATGAAGCGTTGATTACAGCTGCTACAGCACAGGTTATCACAAAGATGAGAACCATCCTGTAGAGGCTTTTTTTCATCAGCTGGTTTAGAAAGACCAATTATATTAGTATTTTTTTATAAGAAACAGCCTGAAATTAGTCTAATAGATCAACAATAATATCTAACTGATAATATTATCTTCTGCTGAGCAGACTAGGTGTTTGTAGGATAGACTATTCTATTGCTATTCTGACTTCCTACAACAAATGTATGAGGATATGAATATCCCAGGGAGCCTCTGCATCGTGTATTATTACCTTGGTACCTTTAGAGAATAATATCTTTTGCCAAATTACTTCACTAATGGTTATATGTACATCCTCTCAACAATCAAGATTCTATCCTCTATGGATAAGTGAGGCTATAATTACAAAAATCGAATCTTTTAGAATAGGTATGTATTACTGGATTGGGTTGATAAATATATGTACCTGATACAGAAAAACAACCAAATTTATAATATTTTATAAATATACGATCTGTAATAATGCTGTAAAGGGTTGATGCAAACGTTTACCGAATTTTTGTAAACCAGAGTCTAAATAGCAGTATTTTAACGGTAAGTTATAATAATACTAAGTTTGTAAACTATATTGATATCCAAACACGTTACTGATGAAAGGAAACGCATTATATGTTTTAAGGTATCGATCATGAACATCCTGCAACAATATGCTGATATATTTGCTCAGCAAGGTATAGAGTATTCTAATACTAAAGAAGAAAGATGTAAACTCTTATCTAAGAATTCTATTGTTTATTTATTCGAAATGCTACATAGTCATAGTAAATACAGTACCAGTATATGATTCAGATTCAAGGTCAACTAGAATAGCAGCAACCAGCTACGATATACAAGACGTGATCTCATGTCAGACGATGAATTCGGTGAGTCAGAAGAGGATGCAACAGCAACAGAAAACGTCTAGTAAAGCCTATGATAAACTTAGAGAACCAGAGGCAACAAAATACTACAGACGGTATTGGAAGCTAAAGTAATTACATAGACTGAATTCATCATATGGAATCCAGGATGTAAGTTACGCCATTCAATTCAAAAATTTGCTTTATAGTATAAATTATTAGACAGTACTGGAACAGCTCAACTGGAGCAGGAAATAGAGGTAATAGTGGAATTATACGTCGAAGGTTGAGAAAAGGTAAATCAGATGACAAACAAGGCTATAAAGGCGGGAGGCAGGGAATATAGAGAACTGCAAGACCACGGATAGACGGATGTACGGAAGTAGTTTTGAGGACATCAATGGACATTTGGAAAATAATATAAATGGACGAGAGCGCTTTAAAAAATGATTAAAAATATTCATGACAGGTGTTTTTCTGTATACATATTATAGACTTATGGGATAGACTAAGGCTAGAATGTAAATATTGTTTATGTTTATCGCAGGGTACTCAACAAGAACGAATGGATGGAGATTGATTTAGTTGAGTTAGGGCTTCCCGAGGTCTTGACAACTTTTTATAACACAATGATTTCAGCTCAAAAATATTGGGGATATATCGTATATAGACGTGTCATCTTCCAGGCTATTGGCTTTGCACTTTCATCAGTCTCCTAAATATCAAAAGTGTTATTCTCTGTATCAAGACAAATCGCTAAATATCACATTCCTGGTACTGTCATTTTAGGAACAACCACTTTTCCTCCAATCTTCTGCACATTCGATGAGTAGTCGTCCATCGATTTTACATTTATCTAATCGGTGATCTGATGTTCTGGATGCTTTCTTTTCATCATACCGCCACCTAATGCTTTATCTCCTTTCTCATCTGTCGTGGTTATCATCCAATTTTCCATATCCCGACTGACCGGTCCAGGCCATTTTTCTATTTTCCATCCAAATAGATCACTATAGAATTTCTTTGACCTTTCAATATCATCTGCAGGTATTTCAAAATTCATAATGAACTATTGCTGGCATATGTTATCTAGACCTCGAGGCTACTGAACTCTCCAATAATGGGGGTGGATCCAGGGATAATGAGATCCATAAACTGATTGTAAAGTCGATTCATATTTTCATGATTTCCACACTTTGCCATGTATTCATCTCAGTGCTTGCTGTCTCTGAAAGATTTGCTCCACCCAAACCTCCTCGTCTTGGTTAGCTGATACGGTTTTGGCTATGTTGGTCCAGTTCTCCATCATGATCTCAGGACAAGAGCTGAAAGTACTCCACGCGTAGAGCCCCGAGTTTCCTAGTTATGTCATTAGCTTGCTTTGCGATATGCATCATCGCATCATGGTTCTTTTTCAGTAGTTGGCAGATGAACTGCTGGACAATATTTCCAATCTCTTTTTCTCCTCTTAGACTAAATCATTTTACATTCCGCCAGTGGATTACATACACTAGTGTATTGCATCCCACCGAACCCTGACCAGCGATTATCAACACTATATTCAGCATAGGACAATCAACATTAAATCTTGCCATGATAGCATAGCAGCGAAAAGATATAAAGACGGCAATAGTTTTAAAATGCTGGTTTCTATAGACTAGTACCGTCTATTATAATATAAACACAATTTGTATAGAGGGCTAATAAAAGTTATCGTAGAAAGTATTATCTCGGTTTAGCGACATCAAATTAATATAAACTCTAGTAAAGGATAATATTTTCGATCATTGAAAAAGATGTATCAATTTCTGTTTGATTATTAAGTTTCTTTTGTAATTTATTGTTAACCGCTATCAGCGAACTCTCTAATCAAGCGCCAGTCATTAGATGTGATAATCCATTGGCTAAAGAAGTAAATATTAGGCCTGAACCAGCACTTGCATTTTATGGCACAATGGCTGCACCAGAGGATGTATAAGGTAGAATGTCCTCTTAATTTTGAGCATTTGTCACATTTGCGATATACTATGCTATATCGCTTTGCACAGCAAGAATATTCTCTACGGATCATCAAGAATGTTGTCATGCTGAGAAAATAACAGAAGAAAAAGAAAATTGAGAGAAACATATTAAACTCCTTTCTAGAATTTGAAATCCTATTGTAATATGCTTGAATCATTCAGTGAAGCACTTAGAAAGCGAATAATTCTTTTTGATGGAGCGATGGGAACAGAAATACAAAAATTGAATCCTAATCTTAATGATTTCCCAGATAAAAAGGATGGTTTTAATGATGGTTTAATACTTAGTAGACCGGAATGGATCAAACAAATTCATAGAAGCTACTTGAAAGCCGGGGCAGATTGTATAGAAACAAACACCTTTGGAAGTAATAAGTTGAAGCTCGATGAGTATGGTTATGGTAATAGAACTGTTGAACTGAATAAAAAAGCTGCTGAACTTGGAAGAGAAGTGTGTAGTGAATTTAATGATAAATGTCGCTATGTTATAGGTTCTATGGGGCCAACCGGCTATCTACCAAGCTCAAACGATCCTGACCTAGGACAAATCTCTCTAGATGAGATCAAAGAAGCATTTGAACAGCAAGCACAAGGCCTGATTCTTGGAAAAGTCGATGCACTACTTATCGAAACTAGCCAAGATATTCTTGAAGTGAAACTTGCGATCAATGGATGCCGTGATGCTATGCAGAGTATAGGAAAAAAAGTTCCACTGATATCCAATGTTACACTCGATCAATATGGAAAGATGTTACTTGGAACAAATGTTCAAGCTGCTTACACTACAGTTAGCGACATGGGAATCGATGTTTTTGGTTTAAACTGCTCTACGGGTCCGGTCGAGATGACACCTAGTGTAAGATGGTTAAGTGAGCAAGATGAATTACCCATACTAGTTGTTCCTAATGCTGGTATGCCTCAAAATGAAGGCGGCAAAGCCATCTATAAAATGACTCCAAGCGAAATCAGAGATAAACTTAAAGATTTTGTTGAGAACTACAAAAATATCCGCATCATCGGCGGATGTTGTGGAACTAATCCCGAACATATAGCTGAGCTACGTAAAATGTTAGACGAAAAAATATCCAGAAAAGATGAACAATAAGGATAAGATTTTAGTGGGGTTTTGAATAAAAGCAATTTGTCATCTTGAAATGGCGAAGATACCAAGAATCAGTTCTGCCTTGAAGGCAATAGACCTAAAACAAGAACCCCCACCTCTTATAATTGGTGAACGACTTAATACTCAAGGATCCAAAAAAGCAAAGGAAATGGTGCTAGTGAATGACTTGGATGGTTTAGTGAATTTAGCCAGAGCGCAAGTAGAAGATGGTGCTCATTGTCTTGATGTCTGTGTAGCAACCACAGAGAGGGCAGATGAAATCGAATTTATGAGAACACTCGTTAAGAGATTAAGTCTGGAGATAGACGCACCACTCGTTATTGATTCAACTGACCCCAAAGTAATTGAAATCGCACTAAAACAAATTCCTGGTAGGCCAATAATTAATTCCATTAATCTTGAAGGTGACGGGAACAGATTTCACTCACTAGCACCTTTAATGGTAAAATATGGTGTCCCTGCTATTGCAATGTGTATAGGACCCAGAGGAATGGCAAAGACTCCAGAAGAAAAGTTGGAAACAGCAAGGCTTCTCTTTGAGACGGGAAAAAAATATGGGCTTCAGCCGTGGCAGTTTATTTTTGACGTCCTGACGTTTACTTTGGCAACAGGCGAGCCAGAATTCCTAGAGTCAGCGAAAGATACACTTAAAGGTATAAGGAGCGTAAAGGAAAATCTTCCAGGTTGCTTTACTACCTTAGGTCTGAGCAACGTTAGTTTTGGTCTTCCGTTACAAGCAAGGAGAATAGTCAATTCTGTATTTCTACATCACGCTATAAATGCTGGCCTGGATTGTGTAATTATA
>JBKPPX010000138.1:0-1776 GCA_046733815.1 Thermoproteota archaeon
GAAAATTTATTCTAGCCTAAAACAAGATCTGCATCATTATTGGAAGGTATAGTAGAAAATATTATTCTCTTTTTTCCAGATGTAGACATCTTTTGTGCTGCCTTCCTTCTCACTTGCCAGCCACAATATGTTCGATCAATATTCTTAACAGCCTTTTCCATTTGGTTGGCATTATAGCGTTTCTGAAACAAATTGCTGTAAGAATAGCCTCACGTCTATGTTACGCTTTCTTACTAGTTGAGCTTTAATACTCTGCTACATTAACATGCTAATACCATACATAAAGAAGAAGCGATGTAAATTCTTATAGAACGCCCTGCAAATACAATCGTGGCACAGACATACATTACCCCGAGCCTATTATTACTCGGGCTAATAGTATCTGCCACAGCTGCAAACTCCATGATCTTTTTCGCGGGGATGGAGACTAGGATTGTCTATTCTGAACTAATAATAATTGCTTCAGTGGCCATTGCAGCATCTCTAGGAATTTTACTAGCATATAGGCAGATTCTTCACAATCATTCTCACTCAAAGTCATATATATCCCTCGCAATAGGTCTTGTGCTTTGGCTCTGTGCTGACATAATTTGGGCTAGCTATGAGCTAGTTTTTCATGTGGCAGCACCGATTCCCTCCTTATCGGATATCCTCTGGTTAGCTGGATATCCCTTTCTTGCGTATAATCTCATTGCCACTTACAAGCAATTTCACCATAGATTCAACAAGAGATTATTACTTGCAAGCGTCATCGGAAATATCATCTTTGTAGCATACTTGATTTATCTTACCATCGGCTTATCAGATTTTTCAAGCCAAGGAAGTGTTTCTCTGTTCGCTGTCCTTATTGCCTATCCAGTAATGAATGCCCTAATGACAATTCCTGCTCTTCCAATCCTTGTGGGACTATGGAAGGAAAGACCTTGGTCCATACCTTGGACATTCAAATCACTATCTTTGTTTTGCATAGTGATAACGGACAGCTGGTTCGCATTCATAATACTTTCAGGCTTGTATGAACAGGTATGGTTATCCTCTATGTTCTTTGGGGCAGAGTACCTTATATTGGCTGGAGGTCTTTTGTGGTTTAACAAATTTCTTGCTACCTATAAAACCCACAACCACGGCACGGCTTCTGTAAACAATACTAGTTTAGATCACTTAAGAATAACAGATAGATTTTACAATAGAAATAACACCCCTAATAGGAGGATCCAATATCTGCAAGTATTAGTAGCTGTAATTCTGGTCGGCGGAATACTAAGTTACGGCTTTATGACTTCGCTCGCCACAGAGTCTACAAAATATTTTGGTCCTGTAGAAGGCGAAAATACCATATTGATAGGAGCCTTATTGCCACTTACTGGTACATCTTCCTCCCTTGGTGAGTCTACTGAAGCCTCACTGAGGCTGGCAGTCGATGACGTAAACAATCAATTGGCAAAATCTGGATCATCAACAAGATTCGGGATCATAATCGAAGATACAAAAACAGACCCTGCTGTTGCGCTTGAAAAACTAAAGGACCTAGCATCAAAAGGAATACGAATAGTCATTGGGCCATCGACAGGCGCTGCAGTCGATGCGGTCAAAGAATATGCTGACGAAAACGGTATTCTGATAGTTAGTAGTAGTAGTACTGCTCCATCTTTAGCAATCCCAAATGATAACGTGTTTAGATTCGTTCCAGACGATAATTATCAAGCAGAAGTACTAGCTAAAAAGATGTGGGATGAAGGCACAAGAGTTGTCGTTCCAATATGGCGAACCGACGTT
>JBKPPX010000139.1:0-2938 GCA_046733815.1 Thermoproteota archaeon
GAAGTATGGCATTGGCTGTTGATTTGATATTAAGAGATGTTGTTGGTTAAGAATCGATAGTATAATTTAAGGGCTTAGTCTTTCATACTAATGTTAATCTTGCAATATTTGGATATGAGATTAACTCTTTCTTGATAACAAGAAATGTTAAATAGAAAAAGGAAAAAAAGAAGCGATCAAAGTGCAGGAGTAAAACACAGAAGAAATAGCAGCAGCTATACCAGCCTCCGCAAGTACCACAAGTTGGTGGTGGCATCTAGTGATTGTTATTGTGCCGGTATTACTACAGAATGCATTGTCACGACATCTGTTTATTGCTCTTATCAGACACTTGTTCGTGCTTGTGTGACTCCCTCTCTCACTCCCTTCCTTGCTAGTGATTCAAATGTTATCTTATACATGATTTTGTCAAACTCTATCCTTGAATAAAATGGATAGAAATAATAAATCAGCATCACCAACAGCAGCAGAAAGAGAAGAAAAACAAGCAGCAACAGCAATATCATTATTAAAAGCACTTGAAGACATGCTACATAATAAAATCAAACAGAAGAAAGAACAAGTGCATAAAACCAAGAATATATCGGAGAATGACAAATTATCTATAGAGATTGATACTCTGCATTGGGTATTATCACAATGTCTTTCTATTAGAAGACTGTTGAAAGGACAGGAGAGCGAGCTAAGCTATGATACTATACTACTATCACTAAAAGATTGATGATGAGGGAATAAGAGGAAGAAGTCTTATCCCTCTCCTCATTTAATACTCAATTTTGTTTAATAAATCCTAACATATTACTAATAAAATGCGATAAATGTGGTAATGAATCCAATTACGCAGTCAAGATTCTTTCAGAAGATCAAGACATTACTTATACACTAACTACCAGTAGAGGTACTGAACAAACTCCTACCCCCCACCGATGGATGTAAAATGGTGTCTTTCTTGTATCAAGCAAGCAACATTATAGATAGAGAGATTAAATATAGAATATATATAATTCACCTAATGCTATTTTTTATAACAACAACATTTCTAATTATTCTTAAGATAATAATCCTTCATTAAGTTGATAAAAAACTGTAATTACAGTCATGATTGTATTTTATGGCTTAATGGGATCAGGAGACAATCAAAATTTTTTATCAGTAGTGTGTGCCCATTTGTTTGGTTCTATAAATAAATTTAGCTGGTTGTTGTTTTCTTAATGCTAGATAAAGCAGCACTCATGTATATAGATAGGTATTTTTCTACTCGTCAGGTACAACAACAATCTTTCCTGCCATTGTAGGATGCACTCTACAAAAGTATGTAAACTCACCTGTATTTGTAAATTTATGTGAATATGTTTTAGCTGGAGCTATCAAGGCTGTTAGTCCTGAATCAAACATTTCTCCTGCATTTGGGGCGTCAGGCGTACCTGATGTAACGGTATGCAGATTATTATCATCATTTGTCCATACAACGGTACTTCCAACTTCAATCCTAAGCATAGATGGCGAATATGCTTTATCGCCAAGAGTAGTTGCTCCATTTACTATTGAGACTTTATCAGAAGAAGAGGGTTCTTGTTGTTGGTGTTCTATCATTTCATTCAGTTTATTACCATGTGGAGCTTCCACAGTATTCTTTGTAGTTACATTTGCATTTGGATTTTCTTTCTGTAGACTCTTTGTCAAATTGGTTTGCCAGTCTACCATACTTATAGATTTTGTAATGGCTATATCCTTTCCGTCTATCGCATCTGCAGGGGAGTTTGTCACATTAAAGTATCCCATTGCTCCTCTCTCTTCAGGTATACCATGGAAATGGAATGTGAATTTACCTGGCCAAGGCCATTTCATCTCAAATATAGCTGCATTACCTGATCCTACTTCCCATGACTGTACCATAAATGGAGAATTCTGCCATATGCCTGAAGTATATGCTTTAAACAATGTTCCATGAATATGCATACTATATGCGGGAGAAAGACCTAGATTTATCAGATAAACTCTGACGGTTTCATTAGTTCTGGCAGGAAGAGGATGTATAAAGTATTGTTCTGCATAACCATTGTACATATAGTATTCCGGTACTGGCTCTAGTTGGTTTTTTGTATCGTATTCTCCATCAACAAGAACGTATTCTCTTGCTGGAGGCAAAGGTTCTTTAGGATATACTATAAATGCGCCATACAAGCCCATCCTTACATGCTGCACTACTGGAGAGACATGACAATGATACATTAACGCACCGGCTGGTTTTGCAATGAAATCATAAGTGTATGTTCCATTTGCCGCTATTTGTTCAAATACACCATCTTGTTCACTAGGATGATCTCCATGTAAATGAACTGTATGTGGCAGAGGCGTTTTGTTAATGAAATGTACTATAACTCTGTCACCTTCTGTTGCTGTTAAAGTAGGGCCTGGAATAGTACCATTATAAGTCCAGGCGTCTACACGAACGCCTGGAGCTATTAGCAAGGTAGTATCTCTGGCTATAAGCGTATATTCATGCGTCTTAGGTTGTTGTGGTTCAGACTGTTGTTTTTGTATGTTATCAGTGGTATTATTACTGTCCGCGCCAAAAGTAGTATTACTGCTGCCTGTTAATGTTGCTGCCCATGCAATAGTACTAGATATTAATAAATTGGAAATAATGAAAAGAGCTAACGATATTGATATAGCTTTTTTAATCACCTTCTTTGAAGAAAAGAAATATTCATTTTTATTATTACTCATTTTTTCTTCCTCAGCAATCATATGAAGGTGAGTTATATTAGGGCATTAAAATATATTAAGTATACACTGCCTGTAAAATATCAAGAATTATTTCATTAAAATAGTACCACAACTATTTCTTTTATATTTTATGTATTGTAATATTGCTCCACGCCTCTTAACGACGACTTCTATTATATGCTAATCTTTTCACAGCAATCTCTGGGAT
>JBKPPX010000140.1:0-6423 GCA_046733815.1 Thermoproteota archaeon
TGGTGGAATACTGTACCTGCAGATTTAAAACAGAAAGCTCGCCAGGGGGATGAGCAAAATAAGCCGTTGTTAAACCAAATTAACTATGTCCTTTTACATCTCCATTTAGCGGGCAAGCATGATGTTAAGCCATCTCATGAAGAGCTTAAGGATTGGTTGCATAGTGGTCAAGTAGATGTACTTAGGATGACAGCGAAAAAATAAGAGCGAGGCTTTTCCAAAAGTATTACCTTCATTACAATTTTTATATATTCTTTGTCCTTTTAAGATAGTTTTGAACCAGTTTACGTATTATTATTTGTGACTGGATACCTTTAAGGTTTAATATATCGTACAAAATTATTATCCTTTGAGTTATTCTTTATTAACTATACTGCATTTAGCAGCTTTAGAAAGTAGTATGTTAATCACGATGCCTGAAAACTTAATATTCAAGAGTAATAAAAATAGAGGAATCAAAACAGGGAGTAGCAACAAACCTAATGATGCCCTGGTACGCTTTTGTCCTAAGACTTATCACGTACGTCTATCCTCTATCATTAGTATAATAGTTGAGGTAATAATTAAATAATTTTTAGAATAAATCCCTAACGCTTTTAACTCATTTTGTTTATATAATGGTATAATAAATAAATTAATCATTTATCTTCTAGCTTTTTCAACCTTCTAATTATATAGACTATAATTAGTAAATGGCACTAATAAATTATGATATAACATTATATGTAATATCAGGTCGCCAATATGAGTTTTGATCATGTCTAGATATTTGAGTCTGATAAATTAAAATATATTCCGGATTTAATTCACTCTTAAGGAAGAATAATGGGATAAAATGGAAACTATACGAACTGTTCTGTAAAACCATTTCCATCGAAAATTATGTCTCTGGAAGGGTATGATGATTATTAACTGCCATCTTTTTTTACAAGCATTTACAAACCTTGATCTCTTAATCAATCTTTGACTATACTTCACGATATGAATTGATATGATTGTTGGAAAAATAGACATTACAGGTAACATATAGATAAGTCTATTAGATGCACAACGTCAGATTGGCGAGTTTAAGCTTCGATTATCATATTACTTCAAAGCAGCATCTCATTATAACTAAACTAATCATTCTGCTAAATAAATACTATGTAAGATATCAAATTGGCCCAACCTAATTACAAAAATAAAATGACTGTACGTCTAACGAGATGACATTCATAAATAATACATTTAAGACTTCCATTAGGCAAATGACTCCCGATCAAGCTGTAGACTCTATCAGGGATATTGCCAAAGGTATTCGTGAAACATCTGCTAAAATAAGAGAGACGATAAAAACACTTCGCCGCAGCGGCGCAATTGACGAATTTACGCAAGCAGTTCATGAAGCTACTTTAGCAACATATAGTGCTACAAAAACAAAAGAGATTAATGAACCATCCAAGGACTTGAAAGAACGTGGCATAATAAACGATAGAGCAGATGCTATGGAAGAAACAATAGTGGTAACACGTGGGACGTTAGGGATAGAAAGAAATACAACTTACGAAATGGCTGAGGCGGCTCCAAAGTCGAGGGAAAGATTACAGAAAGGATCTGAACCAGTAAAGCAAAAAATGAGGAAGAGGACATCCAAAATAAAAGCTAAACGACGAGAATAATATATAAAAATTTTTTAATGCTGCTGAATGCATCGTTATTCCGTATTTCCTTATGATAAAATCAAATTCATGAGCAGAAAATTTACCTTCTTATCAGATAGGACAAAAAAGGTTATAATAAGAATTGAATGATGATGAAATTTATTAGAAGTATATGATCTATCCAACTTATGGGGGATAACTAAAAAAAGGATCAGGGCAATGAAGTAACCGTGAGCTCCGTCAGTGAAATAATGTCGGAAAAAGAAGTTGTTACAATTATCCCAGGATTAGGAAAAACGGCTCAGGATATTGCAAACCTTATGACAAAGAAGAAGGTGGGTTCCATAATTGTAGTAGATAAAAAAAGTCAACCTCTTGGTATTATTACTGAACGCGATATGGTAAAGCGGGTATGCTTGAAGAATGTTCCAGCAGGCAGAATTGAAGTAGAAGAAATTATGTCATCTCCACTCATAACAATAATGTCATACGATTCTGTAGAGCTGGCTTCAAGAATAATGACAAAGAACAAAATCAAGCGACTTGCAGTTTTAGAAGAAGATAATAGAATTACAGGATTAGTAAGTGTAACTGATATTACCAGGCATTTAGCAAAGATCTTGCTTGACGATTATAAACGCTACCGATCATTACGTTTCGCAGTGGATCTATCCTAAATATAAGTGACCATAGAACAGGGAATTTCTATTTATAGACCAGTTTATAACTAATATTGTAAACACTGCTTACTTTTCGGTTCAAAATTGAAATATATATCATACCATATTTTTTCTACTGAACTTGAATCTGTGGGATACTTTGAAGCCACCTAATGCATTTTGTTATCTGTAGATCTACTATCTACTTTCTCTAATAGTACCTCCAGAACTATCTGAATTTCATTATAAGTTTCAATTGTGCTAGTATTTTAATCGTCATAGATGGTAAGTTAGTTAATTAATTATAATTGAATGCATACAATGCTATTAGATATTTATTTCAACTTAAATGTGAAATATTTAATTTAAATTTAATGGTATTCTTAAATGCATTGTTGTCGATTTAACGAAGGAGCAAAAAAGAAATTCTTTAAATGACTTTGCTTTTTGCACACATGTGCTATATGTGGAGAAAGGAAATTACTTAGGTCAGTGGGGAATGAAACGATAAATTTCTTAGGATGTTAATTGTTCTTCGACAATCAAAAAATTACGACCAAATATTGTACTGTATAACAATTGATTTATGTAGCCTTAATTATATAACAGGAGATACAGAGATAGGAATATGAATATCAAATCAGTGTCAGATATTGATTTCCCAAAAAGAAATGGATTGCTTCCTGTAGTAGTTCAAGATCAAAAAACAAAAGATATACTTATGCTTGCATATGCTAACGAGGAAGCGCTTAATAATACTATTAAAACAGGAAATGCCTGGTTCTGGAGTACATCGCATAACAAGCTGTGGATGAAAGGTGAAGAGTCAGGGCATATCCAATATGTTAAAGAAATATTAGTAGACTGCGACTCGGATGCTTTGCTTTACTTAGTAGAATCACAAAATCCCGCATGCCATACAGGTAATCGCTCCTGTTTTCATAATCTTCTAGAAAAACAAAAAAATTGAAGATTATTTATGAATTTTTTATATCTTTAATATTACGAGATGTTAATAGTAATTATCATAAAAAATCAGTTTTAATAATCATAATTATTTTAGTTGAAAAAATATAGTAATACTAAAATTGCTCTTAGAGAAACTTATCTATTACAATCCAAGATAGAGGATAGTCAAAAAGTATGGGTAGTATACAATCATTAAAATGTAGAGAGTGCGGTAAAGAATATTCTCCACAATTTAGATATATATGTGAAGAATGTTTTGGTCCGCTGGATGTTATTTACAATTTTTCTTTCAATGTGAAGAGGAATACTTTTTCATCAAGGGATGTGAAAACGTATTGGCGATATTTTGAATTGTTACCTATTGCTGATAAAAGCAATATTGTAGATCTAAGTGCTGGTTTCACTCCGTTACAAAAAGCAAGCGGACTTGGTAAACAAATAGGAGGAATAAAAAACTTATTTATCAAAAATGATTCTGTAAACCCAACATTTTCATTTAAGGATAGGCCTGCTGGTGTAGCTGTTTCGAGAGCCAAAGAAACCAAACTAAAAGCCGTGGGTTGTGCGTCTACAGGTAATCTAGCTTCTGCAACTGCAGCACATGCCGCAAAAGCAGAACTGCCCTGTTATATTTTTTCACCAGCTGACATTGAAAAGGTAAAGATAGCGCAAGCGCTATCATATGGCGCTGAATTCGTAGCGGTAGACGGAACTTATGATGATGCAAATAGGGTTGCATCTGTAATAGGCGACTCTAAAGGTATTGGTGTAGTCAATATTAATATGCGACCATATTATGTTGAAGGCTCTAAGACACTTGCCTACGAGGTAGCTGAACAACTAAATTGGGAGGTTCCTGACAATCTGATAATTCCGGTTGGAAGTGGAGCAATGTTAAATGCAATTTGCAAAGGATTTGAAGAGTTGTATGATCTTGGTTTAGTTAATAGTCTAGCAAACCTAAAGATAACGGCTGCACAACCTCATGGATGTGCTCCAGTGGTAGATGCCTTTAAGAAAAAAATTGAAGTTGTTCCAGTAGAAAGGCCTAAGACAATTGCAAAAAGTCTTGCAATAGGTGATCCTGGTGATGGACGATATGTTCTAAAAAGATTGAGCCAATATCATGGTCTTGCAGAAGAAGCTACAGACGAAGAAATTGTTGATGGAATATTAATGCTTGCCAAAACAGAAGGCATATTCACAGAACCTGCCGGTGGTGTATGTGTAGCGGTACTTCGAAAACTGATTGAAGAATCTAAAATAGACAAAGATGAAAAAGTAGTTTGCTATATCACAGGTAATGGACTTAAGGCTACCGAGTCAATTATAGATGTACTTCCGAAATTTAACACTGTAAAACCAGACGTACAAATAGTTTCAGCAATGATTAGATGATCTTGTATAAAAATGGTGATAACATAGAAATGGCCAAAGTTGAATTCGTGATTCCATCAGTATTAAATAAAGGCTTAGGAGAGAAAAAAATTTCGTTAGAATCCAGCGATTTACAAGATGCATTTAACAAAGTTTCCGATCAGATGGGCGAAGATTTTAAACTTAAGGTGTTTGATCTTAATGGCAAACCACGCGCTCTGATCAACATTTACATTAATGGCAAAAATATGCGCTTTAGTAACGATGGTATGACGACGTCGCTTAATGATGGTGATTCTATATATATACTACCTGCAGTGGCTGGTGGAGCAGAGCTGACAAGCAATGATATGCAACGGTATTCAAGACAGATAATGCTTGAAGAGATTGGGTTTATTGGAATGGAAAAACTACGCAGTGCAAAAGTGTGCGTTGTTGGTGTTGGTGGGATTGGAAATCCTGTAGTTACTCAATTAACCGCCATGGGAGTTAGTAAATTAAGAATAGTAGATAGAGATGTTATTGAAATCTCAAATTTACACAGGCAACACCTTTATGCAGAAGACGATATTGGCAAAGTCAAAGTTGAAGCGGCTGCACAACGATTAAAAAAAATGAATACTGGAGTTGAAATTGAAGCGTTTCCAATCTCTGTTACAAAATATACAGCAGAGGGCCTTATAGAAGGATTTGACGTTGTTATAGACGCACTTGACAGCATTGATGCCAGATATGCTCTAAATGATGCATGTATAAAACATAATATACCATTTATCTATGCAGGTGCCCTAGGAACGTTAGGTTCAGTATGTACTATATTGCCAAATAAATCTGCATGCCTGCGATGTATGTTTCCTGCATTAGTAGAGGATGATATGCCCACTTGTAGCACAGAGGGTATACATCCATCTATACTATATTTGATTGGCGGAATACAAGTCTCAGAGGCAGTCAAGATAATTACAGGCCAAAAACCTGTGCTTGTAAATAATCTTCTCTATATAGACTTGAATGAACTTTCATTTGAGAAGATTCAAATGTTTAGGCATGAAGAGTGTCCTTCCTGTGGATCGATAAAAAGGATAGATAAAGTAAAAGTTGCACGACGGCAACTGCTAATAGAAGAACTGTGCGGAAGAGATATGGGCAAGAGAACATACACTGTGACACCATCCGAGCTATCTTCAATCGATCTGATGAAAATAATAGAAAATGCAGAATTGCTAGGATACCAGGTTAAAACTAGGGGTAGTCTAGGAATAACCGCAGAAAATAACAATCCTAGTAAATTGTCTGTAAGTTTTCTGACAAGCGGTGCTGCAACAATAGTAGGTGCAAAAGACGAAGAAGATGCTCTATCCATATATAGGACCTTCATAAGGGGCATAATATGAAAACCATTTCTTACTCTATTGTGATTTGATACTCAATTTCTTGCTAATGTAAAGTTTGAGTCGTATTGATTGAGTTCTTTTGTTCATTTGGTGCTAGTTTAAACATGACCGTAATTTTTGTCTCTATCGGTTGGTAACATTATCGTTAGCGATAGCGATTGGTATAGTTCTATAACCTAATTGCCGTTATAACTTAATGTTTTTAGGGTCAGAAAAAAATCGTGGCTGATTGACAGTTTGACATGTCATAGACATCGCTAGTTGACACGTCCATTAACTGGCTACACTAAATTGTTCTATAATTTATAATTTCACTTTAGAATGAATTTTTTGATCATTTTGCCTATCCATTTAGGTATAAGGGGTTTAATTACGTGATAGCCA
>JBKPPX010000141.1:0-5346 GCA_046733815.1 Thermoproteota archaeon
ATGTGTACACTGACCAGAATCTAGGGGAGTCATGCAGGTATATTTCTATAATTAAATGTGATACGAGGCTTGCTAAAAATATAAAACAATTTAATTATATATCTTTACATTCAATAAAGAAGATTCAAAACTTTGCTCTTATTGTCACACCATGATATGATTTAGATAAAACATTAAATTTTAATCAATACAGTTGCTGTAAAAAATTTAAAGTAGCAGACAAACCTTTCTGATACCTAAAGATATTCTTACATTTTCTTACTAATGCAGGCAGCTCCATCTTTGCCAGCCTATTTCATAAGTTAGTAGTTATGTGGCTTTACGTTCTTTCAAAATTCTTATGCCACATTTCTGTCGTAATGGAGATACTATCTGTAGGATCTTTATTTACTATTGGAAAGATATTATAAAGATAGTCGACTGGTTGGTTTATATACATTATTGTAGCAAACAACTTGTACTAAATCTGAACGTAACTTACCTATCAGTCTCTGATACGAGAACCTCAATTCAATAAGATAGTTATAAGGACTGAATGGATTTAATAAGAGACCCATTGTATCATTAAAGTAGTATGTGCAGATGTAAAATTAGAAGACTTTTCTATCAACAATCATGAGTAGTTTATCAGTAATTGTCCTTTTGGAAGGCTAGCAGCTAAAAATAAGTCTAATCTTCTTTAACAATATATATTGTAAATGAACAAAATTGTAGTCTGTATTCACATCCATATTCTTAGTTACTTTGTTATATTATGGAATAGCATATATGATAGTATAGTTTCGTCGCAATATTTTTTTGACGGCTGAAGCAAATATACTGATATTGTCTCCTCGCTTTGGATTTTTCAAGAAGAAAAATAACCCTCCAGAAATCGGACCTTACACTAGTGGTAACCGGATGACAAATCCTCTAGATATAACCGTTATGGATGCTTTAGGAGAATTAGCTAAGATTGAATCAGAAAATGTCAGAGTTTTATCAAATAATATTTCGCCCATCAAGGAAGATGTCACTAGCACCCTAAGGTCAATACAAAAAGTAGCAGGTGAGCTCGAAAAAGATAACATTAAACTAGAAGAGGACAGATTTAAATCAATTGTACAAAATTCAAAAGCAACAGTAGTATCATCTCTAAAAAGAGAGGCTTCTTCAGCTCTCCCTTTGCCACAATCTGCATATGACGCAAAAAGGTTCAAAGAAAAATTAGAGTCTATTGTAAATCGTTTTGGTGAAGTTAGTGGTTCACACAGTAAGGTTTTTAATATTTTTATGAAGAAGTATGCCGGAAAGCTGAAGGACGAATTTGAGAGACTTTCATCGCTATTGGAAGATACGAGATCTATTATTACAGATTTTGAAGAAAAAGCCAGAGAAATCGCAGAATGCAGCAATCTACTGAATACAATTTCTCAAAAAACAAGTTCCGTAAAATCAAACACTGTAGAACTTGAAAATACCAATAGAGTGATTGAAAAATTAGAAGGTGATCTTAAAGAATTAAAAAACGTATTAAAGAGTTTAGAAGATTCAGAAGAATTTAAAGAAATTGCCCGTACTTTGAGTGAAATAGATAGATTGAAAATAGAAGAAGAAAATTTTCATAAACAATTGCTAGATCTTTTTGGCCATTTATCCCGAGCTATTACCAAGTATTCTTACGGTATGAGCAAGGAAACATATAGAAGGCTTCATATTTTGTCTGATGAGCCATGGAAGATTTTTGAAGAAGCAGAAGGCCTTTCTCCCTATGTCAAATTACTATATGCAATTCGCAAATCAGTGGAATTATATGATATCACCCTTAAAGATTCTGATAAAGTCATACAATATTGTGATGTTATCCTAAAATCGCTTCCCCAGTTTCAAGAAACAAAAAAACAGAGGAACTCAAGATTGGAGTTGTTATATAGGCATAATGTTGAATCACTTGTCAAGACATCGGTCGAGATAAAGGAAAGGATTCAATATAATATAGAATCAATTCAGAACAATAAAAGATTAATGGAACAATTACCTGAACAAATTAATGAAAGAAACCACGAATTAGAAAATTTGACGTTTAAAGCGGAAGAATGTCTTCTGAGGATCACTGGAAAAAAATTTAGAATATTAAAATGACAAGATCTATTTAATATTATCTTCAAATCCAGAAAGTGATTACGACTTGATTTTGTAGTTGGGACGTTTCTATTCGACAGGGACGAACGTCAAAGTAATCCAAGGTTATATTCTAGTAAGAATTTAATACCTCTAATAATTATGGGTCCAAGAGCCAGAGTAACACGAAAATTTGTTTGACCTTGTGAATTTACATTGTTTAGACCTTTATGCCATCTTTTTATGATACAACCTCTATTATCCATTCCAGTTGGCGGAGTTATTGTTATAATGGCAATACGAAACTTGTTTATCATCATGATATGATCCTTCAACTTTTGTCTAATGGTCAGTCTTGATGACTACGAGAAATTGGACATCAATAACTGGACAAAACCAGCAGTACTTTTTCTTTTATTGGGTTTCTATAAAACTAGATAATAGATATATCTTTTCGATGAGAACTTCCGATAATTTTGACGTGAAAGTCTCTAACTATCACTTCTTATATTTTATCAGTTATTTGCTAATGTTTCTAAATCCTTAATGGAAGAAGTAAATACAGCTTGAATTAATTTAGTATCATTCCTCCAACAAGATATTAAAAATAACCTGAATTCAAAACCAAAGTCATAGCTAGAACTAAATTACAGGGATCATAATAATAATAACCATACACTAACGATTCATTTCATTAATTTTTATCTTAACCTATCTGGTTTTTATTATCTGTCATTAGAATTCTATTCTCTTCTAAGGTATAGAAAAATCTAGCGCCAAAGTGCTGAAATTATTCCCAATCCTGCAACGGCTAGGCCTCCATAAGACAAAAAGTTGATTCCTAGTATATATGCACCGAGAGCCAAACCAATGCCACTGGCTATCATAATAGCTTCCCCAGTTCGTCTTTGGTTTCTCATAAATAACATATGGATAGTAGATGATACATTATAAAAGCATGGTGATTCCAGGAGTCACATTTTAATGACATACTAATTATATAACAAATGATTCGATTGAAAGCGATTATTTTATTTGAAAATCTAGAGCGCAACCTATTATTCTAAATAGTTATGCTATGAAAAGGTAAATATCTTAACCATTCTATAATTTTCCTTAAATGGGTATTCCTGAAAAAATAAAGGCCATCGAAGATGAGATTCATAAAACCCAGATCAACAAAGCTACCGAATTTCATATTGGTTTGCTAAAAGCAAAAATGGCTCGTCTAAGACGTGAAATGGAGGAAAACACCCATGGAAAAACGGTTTCAACCGGCGGTGAAAATGCAGGTTTTGATGTTAGAAAAACAGGCGACGCAACAGTAGTTCTCATAGGACTCCCAAGCGTTGGCAAATCGACTCTTCTAAATGCGTTGACAAATGCTAAATCTAGAGTTGCCTCCTACCAATTTACAACTCTCACGGCTGTACCCGGTATTATGGATTACCGCGGTGCAAAAATTCAAATTTTAGACCTTCCAGGCATAATAGAAGGTGCAGCAGCAGGAAGAGGAATAGGCAAAAGAGTATTGTCGGTGGCTAGGAATGCTGATCTTGTTCTGATAGTTTTGGATGTTTTTCAGCCACATCATTTGAGAATTTTAAAGAATGAATTAGCCCAAATTGGAATTAAGATTGATCAGAAGTCTCCGCAAGTAATAATTGAAAAGACATCTATCGGTGGGGTTTCTGTAAATATACTTGTTCCGACCAAATTAACACAGAATTTTATAAAGGAAATATTGCGTGTATCAGGTATACACAATGGTCGGATCACAATAAGAGAAACAGACTTAACTGAGGATCAATTAATCGATGTTTTATACGGTAATAGGGTATATGTGAGTTCCTTAATAGTACTGAACAAGATAGATCTTGTCAATAAGGCATTTGTAAAAGACATTCAGTCTAAGCTTGAAAATAATTTTATTCCAGTTTCTGCAGATGCAAATATTAACATCGATGCTCTGAAAGAAGCAATATATCAGAAACTCGATTTCATCAGGATCTACATGCGTCCGAAGAGAGGAGAAACAGACTACAAAGAGCCAATGATAATAAGAAATGGTAGTACGGTCGCAGATGTTTGCAATAAACTTCATCGCAATATGATAAAAGATTTTAAGTTTGCACAGATCTGGGGAAATAGTGCAAAATTTAACGGTCAGAAAGTTGGTTTAGATCACGTCCTAAAGGATGAGGATGTGTTGACAATAGTAAAGAAGATAAATACCATCTAACTTACAGTAAGATGTCCATAAAAATTCTAAGGCCCCCACCAGTTTGGATAGGAATTTAACGCACTCAAGGTATAATATAGGAATCTATTGGATTATGGAAAACTCTGTCTTGACATCTTGGCATAATTAATAGAAGCTAAATCTCTTGCTATTGTTTGTATCATGTGATGACAGATCGGGTTTACAACAAATGCAGCATTTCTTAACTTTATTCATCACAAATGATTAGATGGCCGAATATCTTGCAGAGACAGGATGAATCCAATTATTATTATGGATTATAACTATCTGTTCTCCATATACTTTTGCTAAGACCGTCTTGTTTCCTTCGCAGTAAAATCACCATATAATAATTATTTCATGGACTAAAGTCCAGTCACCTTCAATGGTAGCAATAACAATCTCTCTCAGTGCTCTAACGCTTTGTGACCGTCTGTCATATCTTCTATAGAATTATGTCGAAAGTTAATAGTGGCCTTTATGCAGATCCAAACTTTTGAGGCAATTCGTATGCAGGCCTTTGATATCACTAATGAAGGACTAACCGATAGATGAATAGTATTTGATAACAAATCGGCTCGTTAACCTTAATTCTCTAACTATGTACTTAATTAGCGACGTGATATTGTAAAGACAGATCTTGCAGTAATCTTAAAATCATTTATCTTGTTAAGGATTTTAATCTAAAAAGGACTTCCAGATGGTGGGGATGAACCATCTTCTCCTCCTTCTCCTCTTTGCGCTGGATTGGATGGTTCAGGGTCCTTTTTTCTTAAGATGTGGCTTAAGAATAATGTTGCCAGGATTGCAGCGATAATAATATAGTTAACTGGGGGACTTATTGCTCTTGTTATTAATCCAATGCCTGGGATTACAAAGGCGACCTTTCCGATATAATCTTTTTCTGTTATAGGATAATCTACTCCAGGAATAGAAGAAGGATTGGCATCTCCCTTAGTCCTAATTACTCTCTCTTCTTGAGAATTGATAACAAAATCTTTAAT
>JBKPPX010000142.1:0-12313 GCA_046733815.1 Thermoproteota archaeon
TTTTTTGTTTCTAAGGGTAGATATTTTGAAGGCATATTCGGCAATTCTTCTGCATGCCCTTTCTGAAGTTAGCCTTAATGCAATGACGGTATTCTCATCAGCATAAAACTCCCATCCCAAGTATAGGTCTTCAGTATTCTCTCGTATAATCACCAAGTCTACATTATTATAATAAGTCTGAATGTTGGGAAAAGATTTGGATGGTCTGACATTTACATAAAGATCAAACATTTGTCTTAGGACGATGATCACATCAGCGGCACTTTCTCCTACTGGGCCTTTCAGGCAGGCATCAGATTTTTTTATTTTAGCCACGGCTGAATCTGGTAATGCTTTGCCAAATTTACTAATTGCATTATCTCCAGCGGAAACTTCATCTATAGTGAATTTAGTTTTGGAATTGTCACTTATATGCTCCAAGATTGACTTTGCAGAGGATGTGAGATCAGGACCAATTCCGTCACCATCGATAAGAGCAATCTTGTACCTTGACAAATAGTCTTTATCCTTTAAGATTGTATAATAAACTTAATTCTTAGTATACAGAACCTTTCTTAGCATTATCTTATTAATTGCATCCATCATAGCCTGAACTGACGCAATGACCACATCTTCTCCTGACTTTCTTGCAGAAACGACGTTACCGTTTTTATCTTCTACTTTGATAACAACCTCTGCCAAGGCGTCTGACCCGCCAGTAATAGAATCAAGTTTGTATTCACGAATTTTGATATTAGCCATCTCGCCTGCAATCTTTTGAATTGCTTTTAGTGCAGCATCTACAGGTCCGACTCCTATCTCTGAGGCAATGAAATCGTTACCATCTGAATTCAATCTGACAACAGCTGTTGGAATGATATTCATTCCCGTCACAATATGAAAATCATACAGCTTGAATTTTTCTTCAAACTTGCTGTTATTCATAATTTCTCCAGCGATAGATAAAAGCTCTGCAGTAGTTATAGACTTTCCTTTGTCTGCGAGTATTTTCTGTTTTTCGACAATTATGTGAATCTGATCATCTGTAGGTCTAATACCAAAGTCTTCTAACATTGCTCTAATTCCATGAGCACCAGCATGCTTCCCTGCCTGAAGCCATCTTTTTCTTCCTACGATCTCTGGATTAATAGGTTCATAAGTAAGAGGATTATTCAATATGCCGTGTGTGTGTATGCCAGATTCATGGCCAAAGGCGTTTTCACCGATTATGGCTTTGTTAGGTTGAACTATTATTCCCATTTTATTAGATACGAATTTGGACGTTTCATAAAGGAACTCGGTTTTAATATTATGCCTCTTATCAAATAGGCATTGAAGTGCCATAACCAATTCCTCTAAGGACGCATTTCCTGCCCTTTCTCCAAGTCCATTAATTGTCACATGAGCGCAATTAGCACCAGCGTTAATCCCGGCGATCGTGTTAGCCACTGCCAGCCCAAAGTCGTCATGACAATGCATGCTGATAGCCAAATTTGTCGCTGATTTAACGTCATTTACAAGTTCAGTTATATATTGTGGTGTTGCATATCCAACAGTATCCGGTATATCTATTCTATCTGCACCTGCGATCTCGACTGCTTTAAAAATTTCCTTCAAGAATTTTTTATCCGATCTTGTCGCATCCTCTGCAGAAAATTCTACCTTCAGACCATGCCTTTTTGCATATTCTACTGCCGAGACAGCTTTTTCTAGAACCTGCTCACGGGTCATCTTTAGCTTGTATTGCATATGAATGTCAGAAGTAGCAATAAAGGTGTGGACATATGGAAGATTGCATTTTATAACAGCATCTATGTCAGTTTTTATTGTCCGGGCTAGACCACATATCTCTGCTTTTAGTCCTTGCTTTGCTATGTTCGTTAATGCTTCCATTTCTCCATGAGAAACTATTGGAAAACCTGCCTCAATTATATCAACACCTAACTCGTCAAGTTTAGAAGCGATCTCAACTTTTTGCTTTGGAGTAATAGACACACCCGGAGTCTGTTCACCATCTCTTAACGTAGTATCAAAAATCTTTATTATTTCTTTTGAATTGGACATTAAGAGTATCCACCTCGTGGAAGAGCCGAAACACCTGTTCTTGCCAATTGGATTATCCCGTAATGATCGACAAGATTCTTAAATGCATCTATTTTGTCCGGCGTGCCGGTAACTTCTACGATAATAGTCTCCTTACTAATATCCAGTATATTGGCTCTAAAAATCGATGCAAAATTCGTTATTTCCATTCTGCTAGTCGGATCTACTGCTCTCAATTTTATTAAAGCGAGTTCACGATAAACAGTTCTTATTATATCAAGAACTTTTACGTCTACTACGTCAATTAGTTTTGTTAGCTGTTTCACCAGTTGATCTAGTGTCCTTTCATCACTTTCTGTCGTAATAGTCATTCTTGAAAGATCTACATTTTCAGTTGATCCAACTGTGATGCTTTCTATGTTAAAGTTCCTCGCCCTAAAGAGATTAGTTATCCTGAACAAAACCCCAGGTTTATCCTCTACAATCGCAGATATTATGTACCATGCTTTGTCATGCACAGTTGATATATTCAATTGTGAAGAAGTAGATGTAATCGTCATAATTTAATTCATGATCCTGTGATCATGTCCTTAAGGCCAGTTCCTGGTGCAACGAACGGATAGACGTCCTCTTCTGGATCTATGGGTATATCGATGACAGTAGCAACATCAGTTTTTAAAGCTGATCTTATTGCTTTTTCTAGATCTTGCATTGACTGAACTTTTATTCCCTGCGCGCCATATGCTTCGGCTATTTTTGTATAATCAGGGCATCTATGCTGATGCACACCCATATATCGTCTATTATAAAATGTCCGTTGCCATTGAGCTACCATTCCTAGGATATAATTATTCATTAAAAAAACAATTACGGGTAGATTATCAAGGACTGAAACTGCAAGAGAATTCTCAGTCATATTAAACGAACCGTCGCCGGCGATGTCCACTACAGGAACGTCTGGCATAGCTGCTTTAGCGCCTATTGAAGCTGGAAATCCAAAACCCATTGTTCCCAATCCTGTAGAACTAAAAAAAGTACCAGGACAAATAACGTCAAAATGCAATGATGCCCACATTTGGCATTGTCCTACTTCCGTAGTAGCAATCGCATTTGAGGGTAAGATTTCTCTAAGTTTTTTTAATGCTTTCCTAGCTGTCAGGTCTCTCGGAAAATCCTTAATGGTTTCAGCATAATAGTTAATCAATTCAAGTCTTCTCTTTAACCACGGATAATCTGCATTTTTTTTTACCATTTTCTTGGATAGCATCTTTACAAGGGTTCTGAGAGAAGATTTTACATCACCTACTACTGCTACATCAACAGATTTATTTTTACCAATTTCTGCTGGGTCAACGTCCATATGAATAATATTCATTCCTTTTCCAAATTCATCATATTTTCCAACAGATCTATCAGAAAATCTGGCTCCTACTGCTAATATACAATCTGCTTCAAGGATGATCTTGTTTGCTTCTGCATGTCCGTGCATCCCTATAGGACCCATTGCCAGAGGATGGTTTTCTGGAAAAGCCCCTTTACCCTTAAATGTCGTCACGACGGGACTCATCAACAATTCTGCTGCAGCCTGTAATTCAGAAAAAGCGCCTGAGAGGATTACTCCACCGCCAGCCATTATTATCGGCCTCTCTGCCTTCAATAAAAGCTCCACTGCGTTTCCTATATAGGACAGATCTGCATCAATAATAGGATTGTACCCACGTACCTTGATAAGATCAGGAAAATTCATATTTGCTGAAGACTGCTGTACATCTTTTGGAATATCAATAAGGACAGGACCTGGTCTTCCACTTTCGGTTATGTAGAATGCCTTTTTCACTGTCTCCGGAATTTCCTCTGCAGCCCTCGGCTGAAATGCATATTTAGTACAAGGATTTGCAACACCTATTATGTCTGTCTCCTGGAATGCATCCTTTCCTATCATGGCTAATGGAACCTGACCCGTTACTGCAACCATAGGTGATGAATCAGCATAAGCCGTTGCGATTCCTGTAATTAAGTTAGTCGCGCCTGGACCTGAAGTGGCAAAGCAGACACCAGCTTTTCTTTTAATTCTTGCATAGCCATCAGCCATATGGGCTGCAGATTGTTCGTGTCGAACGAGTATATGTCTGAAATTCGCATCTACTAGAGCATCGTAGATGGGTAGGTTAGCTCCTCCGGGAAGACCAAATACTGTGTCAACACCCTCTTTTTCTAGGGCATAAATGAGCGCTTTTGCACCTGTCATTTCCACCATATATTGTTATTCACCACTATTTTTTCTAAATAAACGCTCTGCTAAAACGGGGAGTGCAGAGCTTAATTCATAGATCGTAGCCTCGGCAGCAGCAGGATAACTGACACATCTTTCACCTGGAACTGCGAAACGTTAATGTTAACCCTCCACCGTCCTTAGGAGACATTCCTCATACAATGCAATGATATAATTAATAAAGATTTTGCCCGTTAATGCTGATAATTAGCAATATCCTGACTAAAATTTATGCCTGTGCATAATAGCAACAGATGAAGATCAAAGATCAATCCATAAACTTCTTGCTATGATATCGATTGGCATAAATGTGATATTAAGGATATCAATAAATAACAATAAATTCATTTGACCATAATTATAGAGTGAGATCTGGTACAGAATAATTACAGAAGAACAATAATCGCTTTAATCAAAACATACTAACTGAGAGCTAAACAAACTAAACAGGACTCTTTCGCTTATATAGATATATGAAGCTTAACATGGTGCTATACATAAGTACATGTGATCGCTCGGCTATCCAACCGATTTAATTTCTTTTTGCTGGTCCTTTATCTGTTTTTCTTTTTCCTTAGTATATAGTTCAGAAGCTTGTCTTAGATCCAAATTGTTGTGCACAATTGATCTTACAGATTTAATCATTGCGACAGCATAAGTTGATTGCCAAATGTTTCTACCCATATCAACTCCGGCGGCGCCATGTTCTATAGCCTCATAGGTTAACTTTAGCGCGTCGATTTCATTGGGCAATTTCTTGCCTCCTGCAACGATTAATGGAACTGGACAGCCTTCCACAACGCTTTCAAAATTCTCACAATAGTATGTTTTTACGATATGTGCTCCCTGTTCAGCAGCTACTCTGCATGCTAAAGCAAGAAACCTAGCATCTCTGGTCATTTCCTTTCCTACCGCAGTAACTGCCAGTACAGGAATTCCATATTTTTCACCTTCGTCTACTAAGCGAGACAAACTTGCAAGCGTTTGATGCTCATATTTACTTCCAATGAAGATTGAAATAGCAAGACAACTGGCATTCAGCTTAATAGCTTCTTCTATTGAAGTTGATATAGTCTCATTGGAGAGATCTTCTCCAACAATGCTTGTTCCCCCCGAGACTCTGAGGACTATCGGAACTTCTATACTAGGGTTAACTGACGTTCTTAAAATTCCTCTTGTTATCATTAGTGAGTCTGCGTACGGCAATAGTGGCTTGATAGTTCTACTTGGAATTTCCAATCCCTCTGTGGGACCCAAAAAATAGCCATGATCAACTGCAAGCATCAAACAGCGACCATCTTCTGGACGAATGATCTTAGACATTCTATTTTTCATACCCCAATCCATGCTACTAATCCCTCCTGTCACTATACTTTTTAATATTTATATCTTTTAATTTTCTAGTCAGTTATAACAATTACTTTCATTGCTTCATTAGCTTTGTGCGCACAGTTTATCGCCTGAGCTGCATCATCAATTTTGAAACGATGCGTTATCAAACTGTTAATATCTATGCGTTTTTCTGCAATTAATTTTATCGCCTGGTTGGTTTCAATTTCAGATGCAGCGTAGCTAGGAATCAGAATTTGTTCGTTTGAATATAGATTGTTCAAATCACAAGAAATATTGGCCCCCTTAGGTGGCACACCAAAAAGCATTATTCTACCTCCCCTCCTTGTAAGTTCAAATGACTGCATAACTGCACTTGTATTTCCAGTGGCAACTATTGTGATATCCGTTCCTCTGTCGTTCGTAGCTTCTCTGACCTTCTTGATGATCTCTTTGTCAATCATTGAGTTGAAAGTTGTGAGGTGTTGGTATTTCTCCGCAAAGTCCAGTCTAAATTGATTAACGTCAATTACAAAGATTCTTCCTGCACCAAATATCTTTGCAAGAAGCATATGCATCATGCCCGCTGGACCTGAGCCTAAAATTGCAATATCATCTCCTTTATGGAAATTGCACTTTGTCAATGCTCTTAGACAACACGCTAGAGGCTCTATCAAAGAGGCTTCATCATATGAAACATTAGCTGGGAGCTTTATCAGACCGCCTCTTGAAATATTCCATTCAGGGACTAGAATTTGTTCAGAAAGTCCGCAAGGATCTATGTTGCTGCTCTGATATCTATTGCACATCGTGTAATCTCCATGAAGACAATAATGGCATAAATAACATGGTACATGATGGTGAATAAACACACGATCCCCCAGAGCAAAGCCGCTTACTGCTTTTCCTATTTGCAGAATCTCACCAGCAGTCTCATGTCCGAGCCTTGCAGACCCCATGCCATATTGACCATAAACCTTTTCTAAATCGGAACCGCATAAACCGCATGAGCGCATTTTGACAATTATATCGCCATGATTTGGTTTTGGTGGCGGCACTTCATCAACTAAAACTGAGTTTTGACCTTTAACAAAGACCGCCTTCATTGACCGTTATTGTTACTGCTCTTCTATAAAAATATACCAAACTGATATAACTTAATTATTATCTTTTTGTTAGATTGTCAATTTTATGACTTGGACCTTAACAGATGAAAATTTTACAATTCCGCCGGGTTTCCTATGATATGTTCCATATTATCTAACGGACGGGAACAGCTTTTCGACCTTTGCGTCATTCAGTCTTTCGATGTTCTGGATATTCTGATCGAATAGCGATTGATACTATACTTCATTATATTATTTTGAATATTTGTGAGGCTTCCTTGTAAATATTCTCTTGCAACCATCACAGCAAAAGTAATAGGTTTTATTTTTATGGCTATGAATGATAGCAAGTTCTTGGTCCATCTCGATACCGCAAACAGGATCAACAGGCATCATTTCGAAGGTTGGCCTTATTCTATTTATATTTATTTCAGATACTATACTGCTCGTTAGTTTAAAAAGTATGGTTCTGGATATCTTGTAGTCTACTACGTGTTCTTTAGCCTTTCTTATGTACGTATACGAATTTTAAAAGTTCTCCTATTCGTCAACAGATTTTGATGTGGCTTTTCTTATTGTTTAGACAATTTATAATACTAAATATGTCATATCCATCAATTGAAATTATCTGTGGCAAATGCGGTTGTGTGATAAACAAGATGATAAATTTAAAATCAATTAGAGACGTATTACGTCCATCCAGTGGTAGATGTAACACATGCGGAATTCAGTTAAATGCCACGGAATTTACCGTTAAGATGGAAAAGCATTAAAAAATCATTCAGCAGTCCAATGTAATAGATTGATGAAGATTATCTTTGCAAATGCATAAAGGCAAGATGATAATTATAGAAAGACTTTATTGTGTAATGATTTGATGAGACTTATACAACTAGCGATCATTGAACCAAAGAAAATATCTAACAATAATATTGTCTTTAGAGGACAATATCATAAAGAACTCTCGATGGGATAGACATTTAAGATTAATGGTGATTACAGTTGTTCGGCGCTGATGTAACTTATCTTGTATTAGAAAATGTATTCAAAAGAAATTGTATTACACCTAACATAATTGGTTGATTATAAATAGCAGTGAATATGAAGGCATCACAAATTTGCTTTGAATAACCTTTTAATAGCTTCTTTATATTCTAAATTACTCAATGGAGGAACGTCAGCAATTTTAATATTTTGTTGTACATGTTGATGTTTTTTTTGGCCTATCAATGGAGCCATAATTGAAGGAGTAGAGCGTATTATTTGAACTAGTTTTTGAATTTGATCGGTTAATCCTGCATAATCAGGAATATTTGCATCAAGCAATCGACTTTGGAACAAAGGAATGCTTGTGAAAACTCCAATATTTAATCTTTCAGCGGCTTCTAAAATAGTCAAGTTTTTTATAGAGCCAACATCCTGATTTTTTATAAGTATAGCTTCGCTATAAACCAAGTTATACGGAAGTTGTATAAAGCGAAATCCATGATGCTCGCCCCCAATCTTCTCTGCTACCTTGACTGTTTCCTCTAATGATAGATATTCTCTATTATTTTGATGCACTCTAAAGCAAGTCCAAGTTGCCATTCCGTAATATTTTATTTTGTTACTAGAACGATATTTTTCATAAACTTCAAACACTTTTGATAACATCTGCATGAATTCTTCTCTACTAATATCCTCATACCAACTTTCAAAGGCATTATGGATATACACTAGGTCGATACAATTCAAATGCATATTAGCCAATGATTTATCAATGCATCTTGCAATGTAATTGGGATTAAGGACATTGTAACCAGAGCTTATATCATCAGGCTTGATAACTCCAGTTGAAATGAACATTTTTTGCATGTATTCCATTACATCGACTCTGGGATAATCGCCATCATTAGTAATGTATCCATTCTTCGTACAAATAAAAACTTCATCTCTTGAAATGACACCGTCATCTATAAGTCGTAACAAAGCTTGACCTATGCTTTTCTCTGACTTCATAGCCCTATAGTTAATTGCAGTGTCAATGACATTAATTGCTCCTGATTTGATGGAATCATAAACCGCATTTTCAATATCATTGTCGTCTTCTACAGATGGTTGGCCCAGGTAAGTTCCCATTCCTATACTAGATAGGTATAGACCATCAAAGTTACGAAAATGACTTGAAGGTTTTCCTTTTTGTATGGCATAGTCTAGATATCTTTTTGTTCCAGAAGGCGTTACAAAGCCAGCTAACGATTTATATGTACCTGACAAGTAACTACTCTTATAATAGGTACAAGATTAATGTTTTAAGGATTAAACGAAAATAAGTTATTTTATTGTAGCTAACATGACAGCTATGTTAATTTATTCTATTAAGGTTAGAATGTAAATCACTTTGCATTTCGTTTTCAAGAGAAGTTATAACTTTAGCATTCATTTCAGCTGATACTATCAGTTAAAGTGATCGAAGGACCAAGTTCTGATAAATTGAATGGCTTGTTTCCGTTTGTGTTTTGAATGAGTATCTTAAATCAAAGATAAAGTTCACGAGAATTTTACATCAAAATATTGCAAATCTAACTTTACTTTGACGCACGACTTAATCTTATAAGAAAACTTTGAAATCCAGGCGAAGAAATATAATATATGACAGGACGATCAACAGTTATTTGCATTATTATTAATTTTTATAATCTCCTACCTAACGCATAATAGCAGTTGATGTTTGTGGTTTGGTGCATACTTATAGATTAGAAAAATTCTTTTATAAAGTAGCGCATTTCGCAAGTAAACTAAAACTGATATGGTTTGTTGAATATATATAATATGTAATTTACGATGATAACAGTTCATAATTTTTTATATTTGATAAGAAGAACTATTATCTAGCCTATAATAGTAGACCAATTGCCAAGAGGATGCCGGTGATTCTAGAATACATTAGGGTGGAAGTCATGGCAGGTAGCAGATTTTCGAATTTTTCATTATTTTCATATAATAAATATCTGATTGCTCTAGTAGCGAAAGGAATAGATACAAAAGAAATTAACGAATACAATTTTGTATAACTGAGTAACACACCTGCTGCAATCATAATGTAAGTTAGACTTACAAGTAAGGACAATACCTTTGCTCCTCGCTTTTTTCCCAAAATTATAACCAGAGTACGTCTTCCGTTATCGCGATCCGCATCATAATCAGGAAATGAATTAACGAATAAAACAGATGCGGATAAGATACCAATAATGCTTCCGACATACAAAACAGCCATATCTATTGATCCTGTCTGAACATAAAAGGTTCCAACCATAATCATAGAGCTTTTGATTGCCACGAATAATTCACCTAATCCTATATTGACTATCTTTATTGAATAAAAATAAATAGCAAATATCGCAAATATCAGTATGACTGCAATCGTTATACCCCTTATGGCAACAAAATAGATACCTATCAAAGATCCTAAAAGAAGAAATAATATTCCAGCACAATATACCATCTTTGGCTTAAGAAGATTTTCAGGTAATATTCCTGTTCCACCACTAAATTTTGTCCTCTTTGTAACTTTATCGATACCTCTTCTATAGTCCCAATAATCATTCAATAAATCAACACTTGCATGAAGGCAAATTACTCCTCCGATTGTTAGAAGCGCATAAGTAATATCAAAAGAGGCGTTTTTCCAAAATGATAGAGCTAGACCATTTATGACTGCGACAACAGAGGCAAATAGGAATCGGATTCTAATTGCCCTCAACCATATTCTTATCATTAGCTACGCATTCTATAGCCAGGGATTCTCTTTCCTATATTTTTTGATAATGACAAAACTATATTATCAGTGATTTTTCGCGCACAGATAATAGATTTTGCTACCTTATTGTTAACAATATAAGATACAATCAGTCTATCGTTATTCTTGAGGATCTTGTGTATCATGTTAGAGACTCTAGACATTTAAAGACAATAAAAACATATAAAGAATACATTATCCTACTTAAAATGATAACATATTTCGCCCCCGATAGACTCTGCTGAATTTGAAGCACATAAGGATCTTAGTTCAATAGTCACAGATTTTCTATGTAGAAATAGAGATAAAGGATATTCAGCAAAAGAAATCTCCTTGGCAGTAGGAATAAGTGAAGAAGACGTTGATCATACTATGTTGAAGGTTGGTCTGGTAGAACTGATAGGTGATCTTACACATGGAGTTATAGCAAAGAAAAGAAATACAAGACGAGCAAGATTACAGTTCAAGATTGAAGATGTTACCATCAATCATATAACATATTATCGTTGTGTTGAGCAAATTAAGGATACATAATCATCCATCGGTATTAAAGTGATAGAATTATGGGGTTAGTTTCGTTCAATTCACAATAATACTCATAGTCATTCTTTGAGATTGACATAGAAATTATATATTGTTATAAATTTGTATTGCCTTAAGAGTGGAAGCTAACTATAATCGAGGCTAGTTTCATTGTCATTTAAAATTCTGTGGTTAATGATATCATTATATTAAAATAGATCCTCCCGATCAAGAGATATGTATCAGGAACACAGAAAAGATAGATAATAAAATCGAATCAAAAAATAACAAAATCCATGAGAATTTGAGTTGTATTGAATATGTTAATTCAAAAAATATTTTAGGTGCCTTATCTACTCGCTTTATTGGTAGAATTTTGCATTTCTACAAAAGTGTAGAATCTACTCAGAAACTCGCGCTTTGTTTAGCAGAACGACAGGTAACTAATCTTCATGGAATAGTCATTATTTCTGAAGACCAGAGAAAGGGAAGAGGAAGAATGGGAAGAAAATGGATATCTCAGCATGGAGGTATTTATCTATCGATTATCTTGCAACCAAAAATAAAAATTACTCAAAGCGGTATTCTTCCTTTACTATCTGCGCTTTGTGTATCTCATGTGATTAAGACAATGACGAAATTAAATCCAAAGATAAAATGGCCTAATGATGTAGTGATTAATGGAAGAAAAGTTTGTGGTATCCTTTTAGATATAAGTACCGAGGCTGAGAAGATCAACTTTGTTGTAATAGGAATAGGAGTGAATCTTAATATTGATATAACAAAAATCGATTCAGATATTAAAAATTCTCCAGGATTTTATGGGATTACATCTATACAAAATGAACTTCATGGAAAAGAAATTGATAAGTTTGATTTTATACGATTGCTTTTGGAAAATATAGAACTCTATCTTACTCAATTAGAAAATGAAGGAGCCAAAGAAATTATCAAAAATTGCAAGGATATTTCTGATACGCTAGGAAAAGTAGTTATCGCAAAGCAATCAGCTGAAATACTTCAAGGTAAAGCTGTAGACATAGATGAAAACGATGGGTTCCTCCTAATTGAGGCACCATCCGGTTGTATTTACAAAGTTGTGTCTGGTGAAGTCATGGGCAAGAATGCAAAGAAGAAGTGAGAGAAATCATCTATACATATACATTTCTGCTGCATTATGGATAAAAACAAAAAGCAAATACGTTATTTCTAAGGCAGGTTTATCCTTAAGAAAATTTTATATCTTCAAGTTATTAATGACTATAATTTTAAGAACAGTAAGAA
>JBKPPX010000143.1:0-3484 GCA_046733815.1 Thermoproteota archaeon
TCCAATGTTGCTCTCAAAGCCCGGCGGAATTTGATTCTTGACAAAGTTACCGAGCGTGTCTGTTCTAATTCCTGCGACTATAACACCTTTGAAGACGGTTGCCGTAGCATTATTTGCAGCTTCGCCAATTATTGGCATAGAGATGTATATCTTTGTAACTCCTTCCGAAGACTCAATGACACTGCTGTAATAAGTTCTCTCTGTTGTGCGAGGAACAGTGAAATACATCTGGTCCGCCAGGTTTGTTTGATTGAATTGCTCATAAAGTGATTGATTATTTGCAAACTTGCTTGACCATACTAGTTTACCGTCTTTATCTAACCAGAAATATCCATCAGTAATATCGCTTGTTGTCTCTTGCCTCAGATTGATGATATCCCGTGCGCGCTGAATTTCAGCATTCTGAATGGCAGGTGCACCAGAAAGTGTTTTCAAAATTGCAGTTACCTTATCTAGCTCTTGTTCTACTATTGTTGATAGATAATGGGATTGAATTTTTGAGTTAGACCTAACATCATCTGATGCAATTTTGAGAATTTCATTTGCATTATAGCTGGAATATTGATATGAAATAATAAATAAAATAGCAGCAGCAGCTGCAATTACAATTAAGAGAATAACATTTGATTTACGAAATTTTTGTGATAGTGACACTAGAGAGCGTATGAACTGTGCAAGCAATAAACTAGGGGGGTAGAATGTTCGATAATAAAATATAATATTTATGATAAGTTTTGAACGGGATGAAATTTGAAGAGTATGAATTTCACTTTCCATAGCTGCCCTCGGATAGAAAGTAGCTGGCATTGCAGCGGTCGTGGGTTCAAATCCCACCAGGTCCATTTTTATCATTCCGGTTAGTTACGGTATTAGTTCGAGCGTATTTTGAGTGTCTGTCCTACAAAAATCCCAGCAATGACTTTTTACTAGAAAGTCTAATTAACGCCATGAGCACCTTGTAAGTAAACAAACTTCTACCCTCATGGGGACAAGTGTTACTTAAGTAGCTATTCTTTACTTAATTGAAGCATGGCGAAAGCGAGTCAACAAAATGAAACTGACAGCACAACTCCACGAAAGGTCATTGTAAAAACAATGAATGTAAGTAGAAGCACCGATACTGTGTTTGAATTCTTCGAAAACCTCCAGAACGTGGAAAGTGGTGGAGTTCTTAAGGACATTACAAAAGGAGAAGATGGCTGGTGGAAATTTAATACTCCTGCAGGAGAAGCAAGGCTTAAAATTAATCGAGCTGTGCGAGAACTGGGCATTCTAGACCACGTATTTGTTGGTGATGGATTAGTTTGGCAAGTCTATGTACGAATAGTTCCTAACCAGCGCGGCTCTACAACTTCCTGGACATTCATAAGACCTGATGGCTTGGATGACAAACAATTTGAAGATCAGCTAGCTGCCTTTGATATTGAAACCGAAGGTTGGAAAAAAGCCTTGGAAAGTACACATTAAATGACATTCGACTGAGCATTACTGCTGCGTACTTTGGTAGGGACTGTGCCGACTATCTGGCGGCGGCTTATGAGATTGTGGAGCAAAGGTCGTGGGTTCAAATAATCCCACCCGGTCTATTTCTTCATGTTGTACAACTACGGTATTGTTTTGAAATTGTTTTAGGAAGTTGTCGGACAGATCCAACAGCAATGTCAATGCCGTATCATCATGCTGGTCATGTGTAAATGTATAATTGAAGTGTAAAACCATCGTATCGTTGCGAATAAGTCCTGTTCCGTCCTCGAAAAATGTTACTTTACCCTCTCTCTTTTCTCTCTCTATTAAAGCTGGTCTACTTCTATCGCTATCTTGGGATTGTGCTGCTGCAGATATTCCTCTAAGATTTGGTCCATTATCTTTGACCCATATTTCTGCTGAGCCTTATCCATGTCATTAATGTGAAGCTGATTCGCTTTTTTCTTTAGCCTGCGTCTGCTTTCTTGGAGCCATTCGTCATATTCGTTTCTGGACGAGAATCTTACTGCTACTACGCCTATGCCTTCTTCTCCCTTTTCAATTTTTATGACCATATGGACACACTCACATACGCACACTCACACATATAGTCAATTGTCGCACACACTCGTTGTTAAGCCTGTGGTAGGTATTATCTACTACTATTACTACTACTAATAATATCCCGCTTGATACCCTCTCTCCCCGTAGTCCTTTACTATTTGCGCAAAGCTAATAGGATTTGCTTAAAGCATTGAGAAATGGCTTCCATTCTCTTTTTCCATATCAAGCACTTTTGATCGATACAAATAATACAACTCTCTGCTCATTGTACAATGTCAAATAAATAATAATAATAATAATGATAGTAGAGGATAGCGCTGTGTTAATTTATGAAGCCTTGTCAATATCACACTATTTCCAATTCAGTCTGAGTTCACGGACTTTTTCTATCTATAAGAAGATAAATGCACACTCCCCACTCTTGGCTTTGTGAACTAGATAAAATCTTGCGCCAAAAGCTGCTCTCTACTTAACCTTACCGGTAATACCTTGCCTGGATTGGCTTTGTAAGCTGGAATTCCAACACCTACTGTAATCATTGTATTCTTGTTACTTGCATGAGGAGAAAAGACTTCTGTTACTGCGTCATCAAAAAATGTGGACCCGGAGGCTCCTATTCCTAGAGCATAAGCAGCGAGGTATATTTTCCCTGCAATAATCCCCGCTTCAAACTGAGAGGCGCGATAACCTCTGTTGCCTAAGGACCTTAGGTCAGACTGCAAATCTGTCATTAAAAAGAAAACAATACTTGCATCACTAAAAAGAGATTGGCCTAAACATAGATAACCTGAGATATTTCGCGAGCTCGCAATTTCTCTTAGTTTCTCTATATAACCACCGGAGTTAGCAGTAGAAGAAGCACTTGGATTGTAGAAGTATGCTCCTGGATTAAGGCCTTCAACCCCGTTAGCCATAAAATAAATATCTATTAGAGAATTTCCCTCTTTGGATATATCCATCGGTATTCCTCTAGTTGAATTGAAAAGTATTGTTTTTAGAGTAGAAAATGAGATATCGGTCCTTGCAAACCTCCGCGAGGAGCCACGCCATAGAATAGTTTCCTTCAGGCTGCGTGAATTTTTCATGATTTCTTCTAATTCATTTGGTATGATGACGACGACATTATTATTGTCATGCTTGGTATCTTTTTTGCTGGAGTGATGCGGCGTTGTTGATAACAACTGATGATGATGACGATGATGACAGCGGGCATCATTGATCCACTCTTCAATTTCTTCTTTGTTTCTAAGCTTCGAAGCGCAATTTAGTTCCCAGATGGTAGGATAATTGATTTCGCCTCTCTTAGATAATGGGCGAATCTTTAGAATAGGTGTATGCGATATCTTATCTATATCGCCCTGTTGCTGGTCTGTTGTAATAGAATCCTTTGGATCTCCTCGACCTATAGCTGCGATTGCTATAGCGGCTTCCCTGTGATCTTCTAGGCCTAAAAGCT
>JBKPPX010000144.1:0-9918 GCA_046733815.1 Thermoproteota archaeon
CTGGAGAACAAACTAATATGTCAAAATTATCAGTACCTCAAGGGGGAAATATTATTGTGAAACATGTTTGAGTATCTATAATAAGCCATAGTTAAAGCCAAAATTGGTCTAATTAGTAGAGAAGGTTGATGGATCCAGGTGTAATCAGTAACGATATTAATGACAGCCTGATCTCAGAACTAATGAATTTCCTTATTAAAGTTACAAATATAAAACATTTTCACGACTCCTTGAATATATCCTTTCTTTTGATTTTGCTAATGAAAATAATAAGAACCACTATCATTTCTTGAAGTAAGATCTTATTGCTGCATTATAATCTTCTGACTTGATTTCTAGATCATTATAATAGATTCTTTAGATGCTATTCATCTTCTTTGTTTGTTTTGTGAGACTCCTAATTCCATTTTTACCACTCTGCAAATTGGCTGTGTTAGCTTAAGTAATCACTTCCTTGTTATGATAGTCAACAACTACGTTGAGCCAATTTCTCAAATGGATTAGTCTGCACTTCTCTCTTCTACATGGAAAGTAATCATCAAAGCATTCCAACAAGCATATCCTGATGTCAAAATCGCTACAATGAAAGATACTATAGAAGGACTACACAAGCATCAAGCCCTGCCTAGATCAATTATCAATGAAATGTCAGCGGGAGCCAAGAAGGATGATAATAAAAGGTATGCGCAAATTCACTTATAATCTCTATGCATTATTTACCAACACTTTATGAAAAATTATGATTTTTAATGGTTGTTTATGGGAGAAGATATTTACAGGCACTTTTGAACTTATAATAACAAGTGGACAACAAATATAATTATAATATACATGGTGTTGCCAAAAAAATATGCCAATTTTTCTGGTAGGAAGACAAAGGAAGTAGCCATCATTTTTATCATATTGATTATTGTTATTTCTTATAGTTTATTTTTTTATCTTCAAGATAAAACAGAAAGCAACATCAGAAATAGCCTATTTGAACAACAAAAACAACGCCAGATAGGATCTGCACTAGCTCTTTCTCAACATATTGGCTCTGACCTTGATTCAATTATGGCTAGGCTTCAGGGTTTAGCAAACTCAGCATATTTGCAACAAGGCGATTTATTCAGCAATACAACAAAAAAGTTGATGCAACAAATCTATGTTCAAATGAATAATATTACTAAAGTAGATAGACTTTTCATTTTAGATGAAAACAACATTGCAAGGAGCAGCATAGCCCCAAAAGGACAAGAAGCATTTGTTGGAATCAATTTTTCCTATAGAGACTGGGTAAGAGATACAAAAAACACTTTGATGTCAATATTTTCCAATGGTTTTGAAGGAAGAGATGGTAAATACAGAATAGCGATAACCCATCCAATAATAAATAACAAGACTGGAAAATATATAGGATTAGTAGCAGCACTAATTCCTACTACAGAGTTCTTTGCACATTATGGCAACATTTACAATATTAAGTCAAATTTCTTGGTAGTTTTTGATAAAAAAGGAAATTACATAGCCACTCCAAGGACACAATTATTAGGAAAGAACTATTTTGGAAATCAGTCTCAGCAAATCTTCCACCATAATCGGTTACAATATAATCTATATCGCCGACTGCTTGGAGGACAGCCAGGTTATGCTTTATATGATTTTGGGATTGGCGAAAGACTAAATACTGCCTACCCAGTTTTTGTGCAAGGAAAACCAATATACTTTGTATCTGCAGTAACTCCCACTTCTGAGATATATTCACAGATCAATGATGTAATTCTTACACAAAGAATAGAGACATTTTCGCTTCTTGCTGGCACTACGGCTGCAATTGTAGTCCTCATTATATTTCTTATTAGATGGAGTAGCAACTTAAATGAGGAAGTTAAAAGAAGAACAAGAGAGCTAAATGAATCAAATAAGCATCTTGGAGTGGCTAATGAATAACTACAAGTTCACGATAAGCTGCAAAAAGAGTTTATTAATATTGCAAGTCACGAATTGAGGACCCCTACGCAAGCTATTGTAGGATTTTCGCATCTATTACAAACACATCCTGAAAGGAGAGATGAAATGATAAATGCTATAAAAAGAAACGCTGTTAGACTTCAAAGCCTTACAACTAGTGTATTGGATGTTTCAAGAATTGAGAGCCAAACTTTAAAGCCAAACAAGGAGAAGTTTAACATTAACCAAAAGATAAGAGACGCAATAGACGATTTAAGATCAAGGCACCAAGTAAAAATAACATTTGATGATCCAAAAGCGGATACTATAGTTGTAGAAGCAGATAAAATTAGAATTTATGAGGTTATATCGAATCTCTTAGATAACGCCATTAAATTTACACAGAAAAATAGTAGTAGTAGCAATGATGGTAATAGTCCCGGTGAGGGCACTATAACAGTCTCTACAGCCTTAAAGTCCAACCAAGCCTATAAGAAAGGTAATACTAGTAGCATTGAGGAGGTTATTATTATAAGAGATAGAGGAGTGGGTATTGACCCTGATATACAGGATAAATTATTTTCCAAATTCGTTACCAAATCTGAGACAGGCACAGGATTGGGATTGTATATATCAAAGGGTATTATAGAAGCTCATGGAGGTAAAATATGGGCTGAAAAACAACGCTGATGGTAAAGGAGCAACATTTTACTTTAGCCTACCGTTAAGCAAATAGAAAGGTTTTCTAAAGTTTCCAGAAATATAAGAGAGATATGAATGTGGCTTGTAGACAGGTTGGCCATCATCTGTTGTTGTACTGTCGATATTCCCCGTTATCTATTTCAAAAGATCATGTTAACATTTTCATTCATTCATTCTTGTTATCACTACTTCTTTTCTTGCCAATTATCATATTAATCCATGAATAATGTGTACAAATTCTCATTCAACGAGTCGAGGAGTTTCATATCGTTATGTTCGAGTTGAAAGTCAAAGACTTGACTGTTCTCCTTAATCCGAGCCTCATGTATTGATTTTGGAATCACGATGACATCATGCTGCAAGCTCCAACGTATCAGGATCTGCGATGGTGTTTTATCATATTTCTTTGCCATCTCTATGATGTTTAGGTGGTTGAGTCTCTTTCCTCTGGTCAATGGGCTATAAGCCTCAAGCTGGATCTTGTTATTCTTACAGAACGATAAGAGCTCCTCTTGGTATAAGAAGGGATGAAATTCTACTTGGTTTACTGCTGGTACAACATCTGACTTATCTAGATGATCGTTTAGTTCTCTGATTGAGTAATTACTCACGCCGATCGCATGGGCTTTACCTTGATGCAATAACTTTATCATAGCTCTCCATGTATCATCACCAAGTCCCTGGACTGGCCAGTGGATTAAGTAGAGATCTACGTATGACAAGCCTAGACGTCCTAAGCTTCTTTCGCAAGCGTACAACGTAGAATCATATCCTTGATGGCTGTTCCAGACCTTTGTGGTAATGAAGACATCCTCTCTTCTGATTCCACTTTCCTGTACTGCTCTACCCACATCTGTCTCGTTGCCATACAACTCAGCGGTATCGATGTGTCGGTATCCAATCTCCAAAGCATATCTAACAGCACGTAGAGTTATTTCTCCAGGCGGCGATTGATATACTCCTAATCCTAGGCGCGGAATCTCAATTCCATTATTCAGCTTGGCTCGTGACTCTAGGGTCAATAGCATAATAAAATGAATCAACTTCAGATCTTAAATTAATTCTATCGACTAAGCCAATTCTAGGAATGCAAAATAGCTTTGACAACTATATGGCAGAATATGTTAGTGGATAACCTTATTCAAATTTGTCATTTTGAAAATAATAGATATACTATTAACACATTGCATTAAGATAGAAAGTCATAATGTTGAAGTCAAGTATTTCAACCCATGTAGATAGTGGAACCAGTGATTTGCGACCAAAGTTGACATAATTTTAGGACCCAATTTAAGGTACACAATTAACTTGCAAATACTTTGCAAAGATAAATTATAAAGGCAAACTATGTTTCTCCGCAATATCTCTTTGTTGATGTATTATTTCAGAGAAGAAAAATTTTGAAACGGAAGATTCTTTAGATGTTCAAGCCTTCAAAAGAGATTCTTCTATGAATTTTTGATATTTTTCCTTTGGAGCAGCTCCTATAGTTCTTGCAATTTCTTTTCCTGATCTAAAGAGAATAAGCGAGGGAATCGATTTAACTCCATATCTCATTGCTATTTCTTGATTTTCATCGACGTTGAGTTTTGCTACTTTTATTCTTCCTTCCATTGTCTGCGATAACTGTTCTATGGCCGGCCCTACCGTTCTACAAGGACCACACCATTCAGCCCAAAAATCAACAAAAACAGGTAGATCTGATTTCAGCACGTCATTATCCCATGAGTTTGTTGTTGTATGTACAATGGCGTATTGCGTATTTTCCATTTATATTACTTAACAAAACATCTATTTTAGTCCATAAGTGATGAACTGGTTATCTGATAAAGTAGTAGTAAGTCAGGATAACAATAACTGTTGCTTACTTGTCATTTTTAGAGTAGTTCACATCTGCTTGAACCCTATTAGGAAATGAGTTCGTTTTATTCTATTACCATATGAAAAAGATTTAATGGGGCCAGTGGGTTATGAATCAAATTTGATATGATTTTAAGGCTCAACTTCTATCTACTAGCTCTTAATGTAGTATTAGATAACTAATGGTCGGGTTCGGTGGGATGCAATACACTAGTATATGTAATCTACTTATACGATGTAAAATGATTTAGTCTAAGAAGGTTATTCTAATTTGTCTAATCAAAGGTATTGTTTGTCTAAATTTAGGCTAAAGTTTATTTAAATAAAGTTTATGACATGCTTAGTAATGGAATAGAAGAAGAATAAGATTTTCTTGATACATAGACATATTATCTCGTGTAGCTTTTCTCTTATTCATTTGCTTCTTTCATGACTACTACTGTCTCTGTGTGTCATCTTAGAGAACCGTACTTGGCAGTTACAGGATGAAGATGACTTTTGAGATGTTTATAGCCAATAATGAACAAGAAATATTGGACATTGACTTGAATTAGGAATGAATGAATTGACATTGGGTAATACATAGACTTCTCCTTTTATCGACTTATTTCTCCAGTCCTCAAGAGTCAATACAATACTATTCTCAAATGTGAAATGGGAGTCATTTATTGTGTCACGTCATTTAACTCTCATCAATCAATCATTTTAACTCCCATATTCTTGTCATAGAATTTCCAGCAGCATCTATCTCATCAGCAAACACTCCTACCATCTTATTTAGAAAAGATAATTGTCCGATTGAAGATGTATTGCTATTAAAGAATACGGAACCATGGTTTCTTAACTTACCGTCAGGGCCATACTGACCTATTGCTTGGAAAGTATACGTTGCCATTTCACCAGTAGCTGTCGAAGTTAGTATACCTTGTCCTTCACTATAACGCGTTCCATCAGGATTAGTTATACTCCATGAGGTTCCGATATCTCTGGCATTTATACCTCCTCTTATTGTTACATTTCCTATGTAGGAAACTTCAAGTTTAGGACCTTTATCTCCTGTTCCTACATCTAAAACCCTTAGACCTGTGGAGATGGCTGGGCCTTCAGCTATCAAGTCTCCTATTGTTACATTAATTGCGGAAGGGGTTGAAGTGTCAAGAGTGGTGTTTTGATCTTGTGCTTCAATGTCTGCAATTTTAAATGGTTCCGATAGTATCGTACTGCTACTAGCTATTATTGTTATTAGTAGCACAAATGTAGTAGTCAACATTGACTTTATGAGCATGATTTTGCATTACTTTACAATCAATTTAAGTATGATCTCTTTATAGTATATAATCTATCAAAAAATGATAGAGAAGAGAAAATATTAATACTCTACTTAGTTTGAAGTTAATAATTTTTAAAATCCTATTTTAAAGAAAAGATTGCCTTGATATTTCAGCAGCAGCACAAGACAACTAGTCAATTAATTAAAGCCATTTGAATCTTGTAGTAGATAATAATACAAGTCATTTCTTTCCCATATATTGCATCGTATTAACAATCCGTTGGAAGGCTTTTTGTACTTGGATCCCTATGAATCTCTAGACCAAGGTTTTATAGCAACAAAAGTATTTCAACATCAGAATGAATACTAAGCTTCATAACACCAGTCGTAACTAATAATAGACGACCACCACCACTACCTACATGGTTCTGCTCTACAAATAGGAAGTGGAATAATATCACTTACATTATCTATATGGATAATAGCGATAGAATACCTATTCTCCTTGTAAATACAATAATCACGCTACTTTCAATTACATTGTTAAGCATTGGAATTGAGAGAGTAGCTACAGGTATGCTACTGTTACTACATTCATCTTCATCATCAAGCCAATCATTAGGTATCACAAAAATTACCCGCCTTACAAACATAGGTCTTGGCACAGTAGCATTGGTATTTGCAATTATAGCTTTGACATCTCCTAGAGTTGCATCTGGAATATCGTTAATTTTATTATCTGTTGCAATTAGTGTAATGTTTAATGGTTTTGGTAGAATAATACAAGGTGTATTAGGTAGACACCAACCGACATGGTTTAGAATATTTAGCATAGGTCTAGGCGCTCTCAGTACCGGTGAGGTATTTTTGTTAGCCATTCTGATACATTTGGAATTGCTTTTCCTATCCGTGCTTTATCCATAGTAGTCCTTATTCACGGAATAGGAATGATCGCTTTTGGAACTGTTGGGAAATTATCGGTAGAGCAGATACTGAAGAAGAAGAAATAGTGCTATACTGAATTAAGTTTCAAATTCTGTAGATAAAGAGAAGATTTAACAACTATGAGCCATCCATATTTGCACTTCCACTCTTGTTGAATATAAAATGATGATATCGTAACGGGCTCGGTGGGATTAGGTCCCTGCATATATAAGGGTCCTGTTAATTTCTATATTTAGTTTTTTCTTTTACTAACCTTGTATAGGTTGATTAGAATCTAAGACAAATTTGACACCTAGGCGGTGGGATGTGGGACAGAACTGAGTTAAATTTGCCACCCATAAGTATTGCGGGATAGGATTCAAATTCAGTCTGTTATTAATGCTAATGTTTGTTAGGTAAACTTGATGACATACAAAAGAAATATAATGAATCATAGATAAACCATTTGTCACTCTGTACTCTAAAAAAGAAGGAGGATGTATTTTAATCAGAGATTTTATTTACACAGACGCCGCGGTTGTTGTTGATTATTGTTAAAGTTTTGAGTGTAAAATGTTGTTGAAGTATCATATTGAGGAGCACATATGCATACATACACCTTTACATTCACCTCCTGAATCAAATTTGACATCATTTTTAAGATTTGCCATTATTATTATTTTATCAATAAGACCATACTTTTTAATCTCTTTGAACATGAAAATATAGAAGAGTACATTATAGATTTACATTTATTCTCATTATTGTTTATATATTTGTGTTACTCTCTTATATTCAAGATGAAAGAAAAAAAGAATGAAGGGTCAGTAGCATTGTCAATTGTAACTACAACTGCAACGTTTCTATTAATCACTATACTAATAATCATGCCCTATATGGTACAACAAAATAGTATTGCTCAAGTCCAAAACAATAATAATAATAATAATAATAATAATAATATATCTTCATCGTCGTCTACTATTACCACCAACAATACTACAAATACTAAAAATACACCAAACTCTATATCTTTATTTCTAGCAAAAGGATATGTAAATGGTAAAATTGCATTTTTTATTGCAACTGATGCATCTGATAATCAAACTGCTGCTTCGATAACCAAAAATCCAGGATTTAAAGTAAATTTTGCCCCATCTTTAGCGTTATCTCTAGAATCAACTCGTCAACAAGGTTATGAATTCATAAATGGCGTTAGAGGAGAAGGATCCTTCGGATTCCAACTTCCAGTTGCAAGTGCATTGCCTGGAGATAAAAATTATACTCCACTAGTTCAGCTAAACTTTGTAAAGTGGAATTCTAATTCTTCTTCTACATCTACTGTTACTGTAAGAGAATTAAAATCCGTTGATGAAATAATGGCTGCTCAAAAAAACGGTGAGCTAACAATTGCAAAGACAAATATAGTGATAAATAGTCCTGCAGTGGTTCGATAAGATAATAAAAGGTTAATATTTTTAGTATAGTATAATTAAACAAAGAGGATTCTGATATGAGTTAAGTGGAATGTTACTACTACTACTACTACTCTAACTCTGCCTTTATTCTCTTTAACAAATAATCTATTCTAACAGGCTTTTTTATAAAACATCCTATGCTTATGGTTGGATATAATTCTCTTACAGCTTCATGATTTACTTCTCCTGCAGTAATAAAACAAATCTTAACATTAACATCTATTTTTAATATCTCTGTACATAATTCAAAGCCATTCATATTTGGCATATTAATATCTATTAGCAATAGATCATAGAAACTTGGCTTGAATTGTGATGATACTGATAGAGGATCATTAAATGTATGTACTTCAAGTTTATCATCTTGATTTTCTAAAGCTATTTTGAAGGTTAGAGTAATATCAGGATCATCATCTACAATTAGAATCCTTTTGAGAGATGGTTCGTCTTCTTTAGCAAAAGTAATTATTTTAGTCTGATTTTTTGACACTATAACCATCTTGCCATTTCTACAATCGCTTCACTATTAATGCAACTTTGATACTATTAAGGCTTTCAATAATTAAATTGCCATAGTATTAAACAAACTTGCAAATATTACAATATGATCTGCTTATTATAATAGTGATAATAATCTTTCTCTACTATTTCAATATAGACTTAGGAGAACATTCATTGTTCTGTTCATAACTATTTTGAGTATGAAAAGTAATATGTTAAGGATAAAGTTTCTAATAACGTTGATGGTGACTTCAGCGATAGAACAAAAGATGTTCTGGCCAGTAGTAATACTATATTATCTTCCAGCTCTCATCCATACTAAGGCAGCTGTGATTGCGATGACGAACTCTTTAGTTCTGCAGTAGTATTATCCATAATAGTACTTGCCAGTTGTTTTAGCAAGGTACTGTAAAGCTTGTCAGCTACCTCTAATATCATGGCATTATATTCTTCATCATAGTTCTATGGTTGTAATGATGATGATTGCCGCGCGGATATTATTGCTATCAAAGAACAAGAAGAGGAATTACATACCAGAAGATTATTATATTTACCAAAATTTCTTCTTACTACTTCAATTACTGATGCAACAACGAATTATAAAAGTACTTTACCATCTGTAAGAACACTTCTAACTTTATCTTCAACGGTCTATTGAATTTTAATATAATCATCATCGTTCTTAAACCGGCGTATGATAGATGAGTTTTTCCTGAAAGCCATTTGATCTCAACCTTTGTTAGCAATGTTAGTTTATGATAGTCTTGGTGATTCTTATATATCATTCAATAATTATTAATTTTATTGTAACCTTATATAATATAATATTTTTTAATATCACCTTTAAATTTATCTGTTATTACATAGGTTATTTAGCACATTAAATCTCTTACCATGATCCTAAAATAGAGCTGTTAGCAACAATAACATCTAAGGTGGGACAATGGCTGATTTTGGTGGTATTGACGTAGCTATTATTGCTGCTACAATTGCACTAATTTCGTCTGCTATTGCAGCTATAATGACTTATGTTTTTAACAGAAAGCTGAAAGAGGCAGAGCAAAGAAGTACTGAAAAATTAAAATCCTTGCAATTTGAAAATAATGAAAAATTGCAAAAACTGAGCCAAGAACATCAAGAAGAGCTGACAGAAGCTAATATCAAACATCAGAAAGAATTAGAAGAACTGAAAGATCAATTAGCAACTAACAAATCAAAAGAAGATGCACATAGAGATTACAAGTATGAATC
>JBKPPX010000145.1:0-1943 GCA_046733815.1 Thermoproteota archaeon
CATCTGGACTGAATGACCTCATCGCAATCAGAGCAATATTTGAATGCAATCATCTCCTCACCACAGGCTCTACATAGCATTATTTGTATATCATCTTTATTGCTTTTAAGTGATAAGTAGCAAAATATCCTTTGACTAGCATTTCTAGTATTATAGATAGAAAACACATCCTACACATGTTCATGCGAGAAGAAGTATTTGATGTCTATCTTGATGTTGGTATTGCTCGTTCTTCTTATCATTTCCCATGTCAAGCAGGCCTCTACATCTTTATTTTCTTCTGATACTATACAGAGAGTATTATTATCAAATGCAACTTACCAATCTCGTTTGTAATCCTCTTAATCTTGAGTTGACTTACTTACTACTGGTATAAAGAAGCCTCTGTGGAAGTGCAGACAAATGACGAGAATGAGAGAACTAAGAACACCTTCTGTAGATCGTACAGCACTGTTGTCACTACAGTGCTTCTTCTCCTTTCTTGTCAACAGAGGTCATATTGAAAAGTCTGAAAAATATTAATGACAGGTTATTTGATTTGATATGCATCTATTCTCGCCACCACCTCTGAACATTACCATTGAATCATATAAAGTAACTCGTATAAAGGCATCTTAATAGTAAATCAAAGAAAGTAATTGTATCTATAATATCTATTAAGACGCCTCTTATGTTTTATGTATATCTTCAATGAGAAAGCAGGAACAAAGTTAATCAACACTTACATAAGATTGCTATTAATAATTAATAATGGATAGGTTAGAAGCAATATGCGCAACCTTGGCAGCAAAAATAACAATAATAAAATCCAAAATAATTACTTGACATGGTTGGCCATTTATCTGGTTATTGGGTTTGCTATTTCATTCCTCTTACCGTTACCTATATCACTAGCCATTTTGTTGCTTGTATTCTTTTTGCTTAATATCGTTAGAACAGAAATTGCTTTGAGAAAGAATGGTATGGGTGGAATCAAAGGAGTGTACAAGTCCATGTCTTCGATTGGTAATGCTGGAGTGTTTGGATTTGGAGGATTATTCTACACTCCAATTAAATTTTATTGCATGAAATGTGGCTTTGAACATAGAAAAACTGCATGTCCTAAATGTGGTTCAAAGATGGTAAGAGTTTGATAGAGAAAGCAGATAGAGAGAGAATATATATAAGGAGTTAAATTTTTGGTGTTAACCCTTATAACTATTAATAGCTAGCGTTGAACGTGGTACATGACTTACAGGTTTGCAGCAATTGTGGGGTAGTTTTTGATCTTGAACACCGACAAGAGAAAGACTGTCCATTATGTCATAGTGGAGAACATATCACAATACAATAATGCAATTGATAAAAACAGTAGAATATTTTCATTATATTTGCAAGCAGTTAATATAGGGTATGCTAAGTATATAGTATATAGCAGATGAACATCTCAATTGACACATATTATCTAATTTTGTATCTTTCTACATAGTGATCGAAATTATGACACTTTGTGAAAGATGTACCAAAAACGAAGAATATCATAGCTGTTCAGAGTGTAATCAGCGTTTGTGTAGGAGCTGTTTTAATACTGTCCATTTTGGTATAAATGCTCCAAGAGCTGGTAAGTCAATGGTATACAACAAATGCATTTTTTGTAATAAAATATATGCGACTAATGCAAAAGGTAGCGTTTGCGATAAATGCGCAATTATACTTACTTGGCAATCTGGAATGGATTGTCTTGCTGCAGTAAACAGGGTTTCAGAGTTAGTCAGAACAAATAGACTGGATTCAAAATTGCGAAATGAAAACTATTGTAGGACAAACTTTGGTACACATGCTACACAAGTAATTATGGATGCAATAGATAGTTCAAAAAGGTAATTATAATAATTATTCTATTTCAAACTGACTAATTAGTCTAATGACTGGTTTATCTATTATCTTAACTTTATATTGTATTC
>JBKPPX010000146.1:0-2257 GCA_046733815.1 Thermoproteota archaeon
GCCATTCCAGCTGCTGTTACTATTACTACCATATGCAGGATATTTTTCACTTGTAATTTCGGTGGTAATAGGAAGGATAGCAACTATTAGTAGGAAAATAGCGGCAGCAACAGCAATAACAACAACAAAGGTTGAAGAATACAATATCTTTTCCCTATTCAATTCTTTAGTAGACTGTCATGAACCAATCTTGACAATGATATCTGCTGCATTCTACATTTGCATTTTTTATTTTGCCATGGACATTAACATAATATCTAAAATGTATCTTCATATGAAAAATAATCATTGCAATTATGTTCTTTTACCATATATAATATATTGTGGTACAAGCATCTAAATGACAAACTAAGAGGTTTCCACCCAATGACAGCTTTAACTATTTTTCCTGATTATTGCTAAAAAGAATAAGACTAAAATAGCAAGCGCCATAGAAGGTACTATTATATCAGTATAAGGAGTGTTAAATGATTCTTTAAAAGCATGCTCTAAATATTCATACAATAAAAAGGCGGCAAATAGACCAAATGCAACGATGGCGTATTTTATTTTTTTTAGACCCGTATTTTTATAAGCAGAAATTGATAGTGCCAGTAATGCGACTGAAAATATTGCACCTATTACATAGATTATACCTTCTACCGTATCATAAATTCCAATGCTAACAAATGTTCCTATAATAATATCCATTCTATGTACATCTATTTTTTATTATTTTCTTCTCGTCTGGATAAAGACAGAAACATTTCAGCTAACCTATTGCTCCAATTATCCCAAATGCTAGGATAGTAATTCTTCAAGAGGTCTACTATAGACTTGGAATAATTTCTGTTACCCCTAGTTAATTGGTATCTCTTATACCTTCCGTCTTTAATCTCATATATTATTTTAAAAGCAATTAAGCGTCTAATATGCCAATTTACAGATGCAGCTGATATTCCCATAGTGTTGACAATGTCTGTTTGACTGGGGTTTTTCTGTTCAATAATAAATAGAAGGATTTCTCTTGCAGTTTCTTGGCTTAAAACTTGCAGTATATTTTTTTCATTATCATGAAAAATTCCAGATAGAAAATAAAATTTATACAGACCACGTCGAATGGAAGTTATGCTTCCTCTTTTTTTTAATCTAAATAATTGGTATTGAACTGAACCCATTGACATGCCAATCTCATTTTTGATCTGACGTAGATGACAGCCAGGATTTTGTTGAATAAACATCAGCACTTTACTATAAATATCTCCTTCCAGTTCAGCTTTCACAATAAACCAGCCTATTGCAAATTATATAGAAGAATCATAATATTATTATTGTTATTATTATTACCACCCCGCCCAAAATAGTTTTATTCATTATTTGACATGATCAAAGCCTTTAATTTAAAGTATAAAGAGTAGTACAAGTATCTAAATGGACTTAATTCTTCACTCAGCAGCGTATAGTCGAATTTAGACAAATGTATCGCAGATCTTATATAATACTAAATATTCACTAAGACAATGAATACAAAGAAAGTAATGTCAATTGTAGTACTGATTACTGCAGCAACTATTTTTGCACTATCAAGTGTTGTTGTAACGCCTGCAATAGCCCAGACCTTTGGAGGAGGAGCAGATGGTGGTGCTGGTTCATCTAGCACTGGTTCATCTAGCACTGGTTCATCTAGCACTGGTTCATCTAGCACTGGTTCATCTAGCACTGGTTCATCTAGCACTGGTTCATCTAGCGAGAACTACAAAGAGTTTCAGAAATGTCTTTCCGATGCTGCGACAGGTGGTAGTGCCACAGAACAGCAAATAAGAGACTGCTTCGCGCCAATCTATAACACCGACGGTGGCAGTGATGACGATAGTGATGATAGTAGTAGTGGCAGCAGTAGTGATGACAGCAGCAAGAGTGACGACGACAAATAGCAAAGTGAAAATAGAAAAAACAATAGCTGTAGAAATATAATTATAATGTGACGACAACAAGAAAACAGTAATTGTACAATAAAAGGTACAATTACTAGACATCCACTTTTTTCTCTTTTACAACATAGTTTGCTATTATAAAAAGATATGATAACGAAGACAATAAATAACTATTTCTGACAGTTACTATATTTCAAGGATGCTAGATAAGCATATTGGAGTTAATTTAAAAATTCTTTAAATACAAAATTTAGGTATGATGACTTATGAAGTCTGTCTGTTATTTGTAGCCTCTACTGACTTGTCTTATATACCTACTAATTTCTATGCTTAATCAACAAATC
>JBKPPX010000147.1:0-5294 GCA_046733815.1 Thermoproteota archaeon
GTTCCCTGTTCTCCTTGTCATAATTTTCATGTTCTATACCTTGATTATGTCCTTTCAATTTATCAGTGGTAATTTTGTTGCTTGACATAATATCTTCAATTCGAAGGATAATTTATAAAGATTTATTTGATGATATCAAATTTTAGAGAATCTGTATCAGTCCGTTGTTTCAACAATATTTTTGGTTTATTGTAATGTATTAAAGTGTAATGTGACGAATACTGCTCAAAAGAGTAATACAATTTAATACCCATAAACAATTTGATACTTAACTAGCAAGAAATTATATTGTTGATTGCAACAAAAACATAAAGCAAACCCGTTATCAGAATATGAGTATGATTTAATTATCTGATACTATACAAATACTATCGAGATGACAGCCATTTTTGTATTGCACACACAATCTAATGTGATATTACAATTCTATCTGAAACTGGTTGAGGGTAATCCCTAGTTTTGCCCTCTTGCATAACAAGGAGAGACTTAATTATCTCAGCTAGCCTGTACTTCCTTAATGAGTGTTCTCACCGTAGGGAGGTCCAGATCCAATTGATCAGAAATCATATCTTCTTCAATACCAGAATCATAAAGATTTTTCAGCGTTTCTTTCTTTTCATCAGTTATGATATTAGATGGTGGATGGAGCATTAGTTGTGATTCAACCGATTTTATATAATCTGATATTCTCTTCACTATATCTTCTATATTGATAGTATTCTCAGTCGAGAATACTAGTATATATTCCTTCAATGGTATGTTGAACATCTTTACTTTATTATGCGCATAAACGATATATTCCAAATTCCCTACTTCTGACGAAAAGAAATTTCTCAAATCGATAATGAATGCAGACTGAGATAAACTAAATTCAGAATTTTTTCCCTGTAGATAGTTATCAATACCTTCTCTGCTTCCGCCTGCAAATAAATGTCCTGACTTTTCTAGCAGTCCTGCAAATCTAATTTTAGGATCCAGTGAAAGTATATTTTTTGAAAATTCTTCAGCCTTCATCTTCTTTTAACTATATCTTATTGGACTTATTATGTCTTTAATCAAAATGGGATTGATAGTCAATCAGGTTATTATTCTAGCTTGAAAACTTTAATACAAAACTTTTAAGTAAAGTTAGAATAATGCTAAAGAATGAAGATAATTTCTAGACATCATAATATAGATGCTCTACATTACTCTTACTCAAAAGGAAAATAATGTGGCGCTAGTAAAGTCATTGTTATCTCCGCTATCCGCACTAGATATTGAGAAAATAATACTATGTGTAAACATTCACATAAGTGCTCAATATAACAAAATATTAACAATTGAAACTTGTCTTGAATCCTGCTGAAGTAAATCGATTGCTTGACAGAAAAAGTAGCAATTTACTTATAGTAGATGCTAGGCCATTTTCAGACTATGCTAAAGGCCACATTCCTGGCGCAGTTAATATCGAACTTATGCAATTTCACTGGATTGATACTTCTAAGACAGGCATTTCAGAATTTAATAGACAGATGAAGATTCTTCTTTCCAATATTGGGATAAAAAAAGACAAGTTTGTATTATTTTATGATGACATTTCCGGTCCATCTGCAGCGAGAGGAGTCTGGCTGTTGATATATTTTTCACATAATAAAGTTGCAATGCTTGATGGCGGTTTCGATAGATGGAAAAAAGAAGGATATGATATAGAGACAAAGAGTAATGCATTAGTCCATGCTAATTTTCAAAACAGACCTAATGGCAAAATACTTGCCGACTTTAAGCAGGTAAAATCAGCAATAAAAAACAAAAAAAGTAGCAGTGTCATAATAGTCGATTCACGTTCAAAATCAGAATACGATGGCTCTACCGTTCGTGCTGCTAGTACTGGACATATACCTTCAGCATTTAATATAGATTGGAACTATAATATTGAAAATAATGTATTCAAAGATCCAACTCAGTTAGAAAAACTATATGGGCATATCCCAAAGGACGCAGAGGTTATTACGTATTGTCAGGGTGGTTACAGGGCCGCTAATAGCTTTGTTGCATTAAAAATGATCGGATACAAAAATGTCAAAATGTACTTAGGTTCTTGGGGAGAGTGGGGAAATAGATTAGATCTTCCTGTCGAGAAGTAGATATATCCAGGATTATAAAACTGCCTATAAGAATGTTAAATATTACACACTAATGTATAGCGTAATCCATTGTGAATTAGTTTTAGTGTATATCTACAGCCAATTACCATATAACTGACAAATAAAATTATGATCGGATAGCTTATTAGAACAAAATATCAAAATAAAAATCAAGATAGATCAGGAAAACGCATATATATATTTCATTTGCCTTCATAAAATAGAAGAAATTTATCAGCAGTTAAATTAGTGAAGAGTATTTGCCATTAATGACTTTCTAATATAGCAATCAACATTTTCCATCATTGTTTGATTGTCTTCAATCATTGATTGTAATTTTGGATGAGTGTATATGGTATCTATATATTCAATAGAATCATCTTCTGGATAATACTTGTATTGAAAGGTAGCCTTGGCATTCTCCTTCCTATTTTTTTCATCTCCAGTTGGTATCTTAAAGGTAAGTGTTATTTGACCAGCTAATGGAGTAATCGAAGTCATTGTAGGCATTATCCAATTCAAAATAACTTATTTAACAAATATTATATGTGTTATACAAGTTTTTTATATCGATTTATATGACTACAAGTTATAGTCGTCTTTTGTTGTATCCAGTTAACTGTATATCAGTGAGATACTAACTATAGACACATTATTAAAAGTACAATCCATTTATTATTCAAAGAAACTAATATTTCGTTACAATATACTTTCCAAATAATAATGTTTTTCTTTAAAAGCTATAAAATATAGATTACCTGTCTTTCCCAAAGTTAAAGATGCAGTATTGATTGGTTAGATCACATAAATTTTTACTCTATAGATGGTAAGAAGAACAACCTAACGCCAAAATGAATGTAAAAATGGCGATGGAAGGATTTGTCAATACTATTGGCAAGATATCTAAACATGCTCCTGGTCTAATCGAAGAATTATCGTTGGAAATAATATAGATGATGAAGATATATTACCATCATAATATATTCTCTTACTCTTACTCATTAATTACTACGATAACCTTTTACGGCACAAAGTGTAATATTTTATCAATGGAAAAGAGTATCTGTTACCTGTGCAATTCAACAACATTCGTAAAGATTTGTCCTACATGTAGCAGGCCTGCCTGTAAAAACTGTATGAAGAGCTTTCCGTTCTCTGCTAACATATGCCTAGAATGTGCAGCTGGAGTCAAGACTGGCTTGGCAGGTATAAGAAAGGATGAGGAAATATTTTAGCACTTGCCATGATATTGCAATAATAATAACAACAACAAACAATAATTAGGGGAAAGAATTGCCATATTTACACAAATTTTTAATTTTTAGCATGACAAAATTAGCATTAAATATGCTGATATAGAGGATGACATCATTTCACTATGAATGAGTCTAACGCAGCAGATTCGCTATGGTAGATGAGTAACCAGCCAGACCCTTTGTCAGTGTTATTGTATTTGATGGTGAGTGCTTCTTATTTCCATTATATGGGAATCATGAATGTTACCTATTGTAAAAATCAAATCTTTATTGATGATTACATTAATCAATTAACTCGTAAGGTCTAAACAGAAATCGTTTCCATAAACGCTTTCGAATTTCTTGAACATAGTCGCACAATCTTCTGTATCAAAGTTATACTGAATGCCGTTAATAACTTCCTCTTGTATCAGGATCCCCATCCTCTGTCCTTCTAGGTCTTTTCCACATAATGCACATTTATCTTGCAGTATTTTAGTTGGCACCTTCTATTTTGCCATCCTATCAACTATAGATAAGAAGTTCTCAGTTATTATTGTTGTTCTTATATTTTTCTAACAATTGGGATAATACTTATATATATGGTTGATTTATGGCCAGGCGGAAGTTTAGGTATATGTCTGCTAGTTGAAATACATTATGATATATTTAAAAAGGCCCTGTCTGTGCCTATAGAATCATAATAAAGACTTTAGGAGGGACTTCTGATGATATAATTATCATATTTTTTTATATCATATACTTAAAATTCTCTAAATATATATATATAGAAAATCAGAATATTTAAAAGACCAAAATGCAATCGTAGATCAAGATGCCACATTGTATTGCTTTTCATTCTTATAAGGGCGGTACCGGAAAGACAACTATAGGCGCCAATTTTGCTGCCTTGTTGGCAAAAAAAGGGTACCGCGTTTTTTTACTAGACCTGGATGTATATGCACCTAGTCTCCAAACATATTTTAATGAAAAAAAACCAAAAAAATGGATTAACGATTTTCTATTTGGTAATGCTGATGTTGATGACATTTTAATGGACCTGACGCCATCAATTCGCGACTACGGAAATAGTAATTTCTCTTCTTCTTCTAATGATAAACCAAATGGGAAATTAATGGCTGGTTTCTCAAATTCAAAAAGAGAGGAGATATACAAACTTGAAAGCGGCGGAAAGCAGGAAAATTCAAAGATGCAACTACTTAGGAAATTTATCCTTTTGCGAGAGCAGCTTCTCTCAAGTCATGATGCTGATTATATCATAATTGATACCAGTCCGGGTATAAGGTATTGGTCAATAAATGCACTTGCTGTTGCCGACATACTCTTTCTAACTTTGAAAATGGATGAACTTGACATTGAGGGTACAAAAACTATAGCCCAAGAGATCTATAGTTCTTTTACAAGACATGGCACCAAGTCATATCTTTTGCTAAATAGAGTCGCTGGTTATTGTGTTCCTCATACTATGAGCCAAAATGAATCTATGGAAAAAGCAGCATATGAAAATTCTGTGGCAAATACCCAGAATACAGGTTGGTCATCAACCATGCAAATGTCAAAACAACAAGATCAATCAGATATTATCAATATGCTTTCTAAGGAAATAAAAATGGACGTTATTTCTTCTATTCCTTGTTATTGTGATATTCAATTCAATAAAAGGGAATTTCTAACTGTTCTTGAGTATCCGCATCATCCGTTTGCTCACAAAATAAATAGCATCATTGAAGATCTAGAAGCTGCAAAAAGCTAGATTTATTTGATAAAATAGAATAGAATAAAATAAAATAATATATACCAATAATATTATCGATCCAGATATGACAAAATGCAGATTCCAGGACAATCTGATTTAATAACTAGAGAAACTGAAAAAATACCAGACAGTCTGCTGCTTCTTTGTGGTCCTGCT
>JBKPPX010000148.1:0-2239 GCA_046733815.1 Thermoproteota archaeon
CGTCTAGTACTTCCTCCTTGGCTTGAATCAAGGCGCAAAGACCTAGAGAAAATTCTTCCTCACGTACATTTACCTAAGAAAGAAAAAGAGAGGGGTACAAGTAGTAGTAAAGAAGCAAGTCAGTAAAGAGGAGGAGAAGTAAAAACAAAAATGGATTTGTTTAGGTCTCTAGAGTAAGGATCTTAGAAAATGCGATGATAAGGTTGACTTGTATAGGATAAAGGTATATTTTGAGCAGATGATACTACATCTCTTATACCTGTTGCAGTAGCTACAAGTACTACAACTAGAGGAAAGTGAATAAATAACCATGTTGTATAAACTCCTATCCTACCTTTTTCACGAAAGGCACGAATTGGAGAGCCATCAATACTATCAAAATATATCCACCAAAGGCTAAAACTATGCCCAACCCAGCTCCTATTGATATTGTAGACTCTATGCTCCACTTATGGCCTGATAGGCTACTAATAAGACCAAATATTGTCTCTCCAAGAACAATTAAAGTAAATAATCCCATTCGCTCAGGTAAATGAAAAATATTTGGAGATAGATGTAGATGCTTTCGGCCAACTAAGATAGTGGTTGTAACATCTATGGCAAGTGCTAATGCCCAGAGAACAAAGCGTATAGGTATAGGAATAGCCGCTGAGATCAGCCATAATATTGCAGATATTAAAAACCTTTGTGCATATCTATTTGCGAGTGAACGAGCAGTCGGTATTTTATGTCCTGCACGTATGTATTCTATTACGAGAAAAGCTCTGATTGCAGCATATGAAATTGCAAAATTACCTGATTTCTCACCTGAGGCCCAATGTATGTTAATAGTAAGAGCTGCTGCTCCAACCATCTGTAAAAGTACCAGTAGACGATGTACTAAATCATCAGTCTCAAATCTGGTTGTATAAAATGTACCACCTATCCATGCCCACACAACAGGAATAAACAGTGATAACGTTCCAAGGAATGCTGTAATAGATGTATTAATAGTATGCAGATTGATGCCTATCTGAGAAACAGCAGCGGCAAAGACTAGGTCATAGAAAAGCTCCAGTCATGTAGCACGACGTTCTTTTTCTATGTTACTCAACTTAATTATTCAATTATAACATTTTCCTATGTGATTTGAGATCCTGATAATGTTCAAAAATGTATAGGTATTCGAACTTGAAAGCAAGTATCGCCTGGTTTGGAAGAGAAGATGATGTCACCTTTATGAACTTCTACTACAATACGGTAACTGATACTCAAACCCAATCCTGTGCCTTTCCCTATCATTTTTGTAGTAAAGAATGGTTCAAATATATGTGGTTGCATCTCAGGTAGAATGCCAGGACCATTATCGGCAATTTCTATTATTACGTGATTATAGTCCTGTTTTGTTCTAATCCATATTTTACCTCTGCCATTCATTGCATCAATAGCATTATCTATTAGGTTGGTCCATACTTGGTTAAGTTCACTTCCATATACTCTTACATGCGGTAGACTTTTATCGTATTCTCGTATTACTGTAATACCTGTTTTTAATTTGTGACCAAGGATAGTCAATGTGCTTTCAAGACCTTCATGAATGTCGACTTCTTGAATTGGAGCCTGGTCCATGTATGAATATGTCTTTATTGCTTTAACCAATTCCGAAACACGTGCAGTACTCTGCTTAATTTCGTTTAACAAGACTTGTGATGAAAGCCTGGCATCCAAATAGGACAAGACATCTGGAAGAGAACCTAAAGGTACATTACTCGTAATATCATCTAAATGATTTACATCTAATCCTACCGCTGCTAGAGTCTGAGCAAGTTTCCAGCCATCAGCCATGCCATGCGTATCCAGCCAAGATATGATCTGTTCTTCCTTGTCGCTTTGTGTAAGAGGATCAAGAAGGTTTGTAGAAGATAGCGATGATGCTGCTGACTCTGACGAGTATTGCATCATTAGATTTTGTTCTAGGTTAAAAATAAATTCCAATTGCTGCGGTGTCATATTTTTGTGTTGGTAAATATTCGTAATTCGTGACGGTAGGACTGTAAATATCTGATTTAAGTGCATTGCAGCTCTTCCTGCAGCTGCCGCAGGATTATTTAGCTCATGTGCCAATCCAGCTGCTAAAGTTCCAAGTGAAATAAGCTTTGCATGTTGTTGTGATATATTTTGAACCAATTGCACTCGCTGTGCCATTGTTTGTAATATTTGCTGTGTTACTGATGGACACGTGGAAATCATTTGCCAGAAA
>JBKPPX010000149.1:0-4265 GCA_046733815.1 Thermoproteota archaeon
GTGAAAGAATCAATCTGATTATATGGGTACTGCTAGAAAATCAGCTAGTCCTTTCAGTTCTCTATTTGCATGTAACGAAGCAGCCAAGGTAATAGACTTTCTTTTATTTACGGAACAACATAAGACAATGACCGAGATTCATGTGGGTACTCAGGCATCTGTGAATATGATAAACAAAATAATCGAAAACCTCTTAGATATTGATGTAGTTGGCATCAGTGCAAGAAGGGTAGAGAATCTACAGAATAAGGATAAAACCAAAGATGAAAATACATACTACATAAGAGACGATACTGATACCGGCAGGGCAATAAGGGATCTATGGTATCATTTGAAGCGAGTGCTAGAAACAGAACAATTTGATTCTTCTCCTGATTAAAAATTGCAAAAAAGCTGTTTTGGCAATCGAAGTGATTATTATATTTTTTGCAGCCAATTTTTATCTGTATTACCTCATAGTGTCCGATACGTGAAGGTTGCAATTAGATTAATGAACCAAAGTAATCAAAAATATTTAATATCTATCGTAATGATTGACTTAATGTAATTGAACGGTTCTAAATCCTCAATGAAGCTTATCAGTAGAGAAGAATTAAAAGAGAAATTAGATCGTGGAGATAAGTTTAAACTGGTAAACGCTTTAGGAGAATGGGCATTTAATGCTAAGCACATACCTGGTTCTATCAATATTAGCAAAATAGAGGATGCAAGGAAGATTCTTGATCCTAACGATGATATTGTCATATATTGTTCTAATCCATCATGTATTGCAAGTATTATTGGGTATCAGCTTTTGAGTAATATGGGATATTCTAAAATCAGGCGTTATGCCGGTGGAATAGTTGATTGGGAGCAAGCAGGATACCCATTGGAAGGAGATTTTGTAAGCTAGTTTAAAACGTGTTTGTCAGTATATCTTGAATTTATAATGAATGGGACTGCAAAAAAGCAGATATAGGTATGTCAAATTGTTCAGCGACCAGAGTATTTTTGGTTGGTTTCCATTCAGCAGGTATATATCCCCTACGCTGACAATTATCCAATTAATTCTTGACACTACTAATCCTGCATATATGTGGTTTCAATTGTCACAGAAGCTATCCGGCTTTTTTTGAAGCGTAGGAATTCTAAATAGCGCAAAAGCTATTTTCACAGTAAAAAGAAAGATGGACCAGCCTAGGGAGATTCGGCAGAAAAACTTCTAGAAAACAGACTCAAAGAACAAATGGCTAATTATGAGAATTGAGCTCCAGTTATTTCAACTATATATGTACCAGTTACAAGTTGCTATTGGTGCGCGGGGGCAGCGGTCTCTCCATGTTGATAAGGGTTCTAAGAAAAGAAGCTGTTAATAGCAGCGCATCGCAAATAACCTCCTATGAGTGATACCCGTAGGGGGCTTCCGCTAAAGAGCTCTATGTTGGAGCAGATATTTCCCACATTAACGCCTGCACAGATTCGTCGCATTTCATCGCACGGCCACACACGTCCAATACAGCGTGGCCAGGTGATCGTCGAGCAGGGTGATAGAAATGTCCCATTCTTTGTGGTAGTCTCCGGCGAGGTCGAAATTGTGCGTCCCTCGGGCGGTGTTGAGACCCTTATCACGATCCATGGTCCGGGTCAGTTTACTGGTGAGGTCAACAACCTCTCTGGCCGCCCGGCTGTCGTTCGGATGCGTGCCACCAAGCAGGGTGAGCTGATCGAACTGGATCGTCAACACATGCTGGCTTTGCTGCAGACTGATGCCGATCTCGGCGAGATCATGATGCGGGCTTTCATTCTTCGCAGAGTCGAGTTGGTGAGTGCAGGAATGGGAGATGTTGTGCTCGTCGGGTCAATTTACTCCGCCGGTACGCTTCGGATCAAAGAGTTCTTGATGCGCAACGGTCACCCATACTCCTACATAGACCTCGAGCGGAACCCGGAGGTACAGAACCTGCTGGATGGTTACCATGCTACCGCTAGCGAGATACCCGTGATGATCTGCCGCGGCAAGATTGTACTTCGGAACCCCACGAACCAGCAAGTTGCGGACTGCCTTGGTTTTAACGAGAACGTCGATCAAGCGCAGATGCACGATCTCGTCATCATAGGAGCTGGTCCCTCTGGATTGGCTGCAGCCGTGTATGGCGCATCAGAAGGGCTTGACGTTATAATGCTAGAAGCGAGCTCGCCAGGCGGCCAGGCGGGTTCAAGCTCAAGAATCGAAAATTACTTAGGATTTCCCAGCGGTATCTCGGGCCAGGAGCTCGCAGGTAGGGCATACACCCAGGCGCAGAAGTTTGGCGCGCAGGTGCTTATTGCCAAGGGGACGCGACTCGCCTGCGAGCACAAACCGTATGTCGTCGAAGTGGAGAATGGGGCTCGAATTCAGACACGCACTATCGTGATTGCTACGGGAGCGGAGTATCGAAGGCCGCCATTAAAAAACTTGTCGCGCTTTGAAGGTGCAGGTGTCTATTACAGCGCGACCTTCGTGGAAGCGCAGTTGTGTAGCGGAGAAGAAGAAGTGGTTGTGGTTGGCGGAGGAAACTCGGCCGGCCAGGCAGCCATGTTTCTGGGGGATACGGTAAAGCGCGTGAATATGCTAATAAGGTCAGCCAGTTTGGCCGAGAGCATGTCGCGCTATCTGATTCGCCGGATCGAACAGACTCCTACGGTCATAATGCGCCCACATACCGAGATCGTGGAGCTCGAAGGAGGGAATCATCTCGAATCTGTTCGCTGGCGAAACAATCAAACCGGGCAAATCGAGGAGCACAACGTACGCCACGTGTTCATCATGACAGGCGCCGATCCGAACACCCGTTGGCTTGATGGCTGTGTCGCGCTTGATGCTAAAGGTTTCATTAAGACGGGCCCTGATCTGTCGCCAGAAGATCTGAGTACTGCACGCTGGCCCCTTGCCCGTCGACCCTACTTGCTCGAAACCAGTTTGCCAGGAGTGTTTGCGATAGGCGACGTGCGGGGCGGCAGCATCAAGCGAGTCGCTTCTGCAGTTGGCGAAGGATCGATTGCAATTTCATTTGTTCATCAAGTACTCCAGGAATAATAGAGAGGAAGCAGATCGAACCGCACCAAGATCGAATGGATGATGACTATGAAGCATGAAGAGGGTCTATCTTGGGACGACCTGAACTTGGGCCCAGTTCACGCTTGGCACGAGTGTCATCATGGGATCGATCGAGTAACTATCAGAAGTGGGCTGGAGAGACTCCGCTGAACTAGGGCATGATCATGATGCTCGGCACACCTACTACTGTCATCAGAATTATTATCAAAAGGTAGGAGGAGGAGGGGGTTGCTATTTCTGAAAGTATTTAGTAACAACTAAGCTCCCTTTAATGCCTGTTCTCTTCCAGTCTTCCCTGCTCATTTGACTCGAATCAATCTCCTATTATTATTTTGTCCCAACGAAAGTCTGCTTACAACAAAATGAAAGCAAACAAAAGAAAGAAACAAACAATCCAACTGCGACTATTGCAAGTCGCGAATGTTATAAGGGTGGAGTTAGGGTGTGCAATTAGTCCACTTCCCACGATTGATAAAAAAAGCTAAACGATAAATCTAATAATCGCGCGCTTCAATTGCATATAAGCGCCAATAAATGAGTGAAATGACTATGCCCTATCATTTTAGTTTAGTATATAGACGCAGTACTACTTCTAGCGAGTGCCGGGCATGCAGAAATCCGATTTCTTCAGATCAAGACTTCCACACTATTGTTGTTAGATGGGAACAGGAATTTAACGAGCTTGATTTTTGCCAAGCATGTTATGAAAATTACATTCAAAAGTATTTTGAATCCCGAGATTTCACTCTTTCAACCGAGCAGCCAGGATTATTGGAATTTCTGTCAAAACTTGACACTTGACCTTTTTTTTCTATATGTAGTGATTCGGATTATTCATCTTTATCATATTTCTGTAGCATTGAAATAACAACTTGAGCTCTTGAATGATGCAATTTTAATTCAATGACTATGTTTTGTTCGAGTTCCATTATTGAAGCCTAGGATGTCTCCCAGAGCTTTTTCATGCCTGTTATTACTACATGGATATCTGTGGATCTTTTGCATGGCCCCTTATTTTCATCAATCGAAATGACATAATAAAAACTGCGAATATGACTCCTGCACTAATTAGAAAAGTACTCGCTCCAAGCATGTTGTAGAAAAGCCCACCTATCATCAGTCCAATGATACTCGCTAGACTTCCGAAGCTATTTGCAACGCCTTGAACTGTTCCTTGATAAACAATTCC
>JBKPPX010000150.1:0-6675 GCA_046733815.1 Thermoproteota archaeon
GAGAATACTGAAGACCTATACTTGGGATGGGAGTTTTATGCTGATGAGAATACCGTCATTGCATTAAGGCTAACTTCAGAAAGGGCATGCAGAAGAATTGCCGAATATGCCTTCAAAATATCTACCCTTAGAAACAAAAAACGTAAAGTTGTAGCAGTCCATAAAGCAAATGTCCTTCGAAAAGGCGATGGCCTATTTGCAAGGACGTGTAAATCAGTTGCAGAAAAATATCCGAATATAGAATATAGTGAATTATATGTGGATGCGTGTGCAATGAATTTAATTCGAAATCCTGAAGAATTCGATGTTATTTTAACTACTAATCTTTTTGGGGACATACTATCGGATGAAGCATCGCAGATAGCAGGCGGTCTGGGAATGGGATCGGCTGCCAATATAGGCGATGATTTCGCATTATTTGAACCCGTACATGGCGCAGCATTTGATATTGCAGGAAAGAACATCGCAAATCCTTCATCGATTTTGCTATCGACAAAATTGATGCTTGAGTGGCTGGCCTATAAGAATAATGATAAAGATGCTCTTAAACAAGGCAATCGAATAGAAGGTGCTATTCTTGGCCTGCTGGAGAAAAATAAAAAAACAAAAGACATAGGAGGGAAACTCACCACAAGAGAGTTCACAAATCTAGTTAAAACTAATCTCTACTAAGATGTTGTTTTAATATCATAATGCTTATAGAACCATATTGTACCTCATTAATTGTAGTTAGCCTGCTGCTTTAAGTTCCTCTTCTCTGCCATGCTATAAACATGAAAATGAATGGGATAATCATGATCGCAGTTGTTATAAGAACAGGTTGAAATGCCGTTGCAGGAATATTGTAACCAAGCATTTGTAGAAAAGGAATAGGATAAACGGTAAAGATCCAAAATCCAAAAAGAATCGCTATGATAATCTTATTTCTTTTAATAACAGAGAGAAGACTAATTTTATTAATCTTTCGTCTGTCACAATTAAGACATTTTGTAGTATATCCTCCGGTTACATCTACAGGTGCCATACAGGAAGAACATATTTTGCTTTCACAAAAATAACATCGCTTATTTGCAAATTGTGAACCACATACACCACAGTTCGAAACCATTCTCATTCTATATAAACAGCGATTCAATATTAATTATCGTACGCCAAAATGATACGCTACGTTAAATTGTTAGCGAGCATTAGAATAATATTAACTTAATATTTAAAATCTGTAGCATACACAAACTTTCAAGTGCTTAAACATAACACTGTTAGATATATATTCATTATAAAAAATAGTTTTAAAATTGTAGCAAAGATCCTTTCAAAAAAGGAGGAAATAATTAATAAGAAATTTCATATAATCATTCAATTATTCTTTTTGTGGGGCTTCACAGAATTCCGTCAATACACCATGTAAGGATTTTGGATGGATGAAGATAATTCTTCTGCCATAAGAACCGGAACGTAAGCCTCCTAACATTTTCATTCCTTCTGCTGAAGCTTTTGCAACGTCTTTTTCTATATCATCTGCGGTGATTGCTATGTGATGTATACCTTCACCCCTTTCTTCAAGAAATTTTTTTATAGGACTATCAGCGGAGGTAGGCTCCATGAACTCTATCCTTGTATCTTCTAGATCGAGCATACCAACCCTCACTTTTTCGTTTGGTACAACCTCAAATTCAAGCCGGTCTATATTTAGAATCCTCTGATAGTCTTTAACTGCTTGATCTACGTTGTTAACGGCAATTGCGATGTGGTCTATTCTCATTTGACTATGCTGCGAAACTATTGATCATATATAATATTTTATTCTAACCTATACATAAAATATATTATTAATGCTATGATTATCATAAGAGTTATGCAACAAGAGTTTCAATTTTAACCAGAAGACAAGATATTGTCATAAAGAAATGATAAGATATAGTTCGAATGTTATATTAGCGTTACTCTAATAAGTACGCACTTGGTCTGTGACGAATGACATTTCTTGCCTTTTGATTAAGAACCAGACAACAAAAGATATTTTAGACATTTTGTAATAAAAATACTTTAGAATCGAAAATTCTATCAAGACAGCTTTGTCATCTAATCACGCCGTCAATCTATTTATTTTTCTTTTTTAGATTATAGCCGAAAAAGGCTTGGACAAAACATAGAGTGAGACTTGGTATCTTTTTTTGAAATTACCTCGATGAGCTTTTTGTAAAAATATAGATTTAAAATGATATCTTCGGTTCATATCTTCCGAATATTTGCCCTAATGTACTACTTATTTCTCCAAGAGTAGCATAACTCTTTACAGCATTAATTATATGTGGCATCAAATTTTCGTCTGGGTTTTCCGCGGCCTTTTCCAATGCAGTAACAGCATGACGCACCTTAATAGTGTCTCTAGAGGTTTTCAGATCCTTCAACCTAGCAACCTGTCTTCTTTCGATCTCTGTGTCTATACGATTTAGAATCGGGTCGATGCCATGTGGATCTTGAAATTTGTTTACACCAACAATAATTCGTTTCTTTTCGTCGATATCCTTTTTTAATTGGTAAGCATTTTTGCGAATCTCGTCTTGAAAATAGCCTTTTTCAATGGCCATTAGCGCTCCACCCATACGACTAATTTTTTTCAAATATTTGTCAACTTCTTCTTCTATTCTATTTGTTAAATATTCAACATAATATGAGCCACTCAAGGGATCTACAGTCTTGATAACACCTGATTCTGTTGAGATTATCTGTTGAGTACGAAGTGCTATCTTGACAGATTCTTCCGTGGGTAAGGCTAATGCCTCATCCCTCGAATTAGTATGGAGAGACTGGCATCCACCCAAGACAGCAGCAAGCGCCTCCATAGTAACTCGGACAATGTTATTATCAACTTGCTGAGCTGTTAAAGATTCGCCACTAGTCTGGACATGAAAACGCAAATGCAACGATTTTGCATTCTTAGCATGGAACTTCTCCCTCATAATTTTAGCATATATGCGTCTTGCAGCTCTGAATTTAGCTATTTCCTCAAAGAATTCCATCGTACAGCAGAAGAAGAATGATAATCGTGGAGCAAAATCATCAATTCGCAATCCTCTTCTAGTGCACATTTCTATATACTCAATTGCATTAGCAAAGGTAAAGGCTAATTCTTGAATAGCATTCGATCCTGCCTCTCGCATGTGATAACCAGAAATACTAATAGGATACCATTGTGGAACAAATTTTGAACAGTACTGAATCATATCTCCGATAAGTCGTATAGAAGGTTTAGGCGGATAGATATAGGTATTTCTAGCAATATATTCTTTCAGTATGTCATTTTGAGTTGTACCCCTCAGATCAACTGGCGGTACTCCCTGGGATTCTGCAATACTTATATAGAATGAAAGAAGTATAGATGCAGTAGAATTAATTGTCATAGAAGTACTAACTTTATCAAGAGGTATGTTTTGAAAACTGGTTAGCATGTCCTTGATAGAACTGATAGCTACGCCAGTTCTTCCCACTTCGCCTTCGGCTTGAGGATCATCTGAATCCCTTCCAGTTTGAGTGGGTAGGTCAAAGGCAAGAGATAATCCAGTCTGTCCGCGATCAAGTAAGAATTTGAATCTATTGTTTGTCTCTTCTGCACTTCCGAAGCCGCTATATTGACGCATTGTCCATAAACGCTCGCGATACATGTTTGGATATAATCCTCGCGTATAGGGAAATCTTCCAGGTTCTTCTTCTAACCGCTCGAATTTGGATAAGTCTTTCTTATTATAAACTCTTTTTACTGGGATTCCAGAATCTGTTTTGATTGGTTCTCCGGGCATAATTGATATTCACCTCAACATCTCATTGGCTAATTGTTCAGCAGCATGAAATGGATCTGTACTTTTGCTTATTAATTTATCAATGAAATCGTAATATTTTTTATTCGATGTTAACATGTATGAAACTTTTTGTTGAATCATATTTAAAACCATATCTCTTAGTTCTGCTTCGATCATTTTTTTCTCTTTTTCTTTATAGTCCATTCTTTTAGCCCTTAGTAATTCATCAATACTATGTGCCAATTTCTTTATCCCCATCCCTGTCTTTGCTGAGGCTTTTAACACTACAGGTTTTTTTTCTGTGTTTCCTATTAAATCTAAAATAGAATTAAACAAGGTAGATGAGCCTTGTAAATCGCCCTTATTAATAACATAGAGATCACCTATTTCTGATAAGCCTGCTTTTATAGCCTGTACATTGTCGCCAGTATATGGCGTGAACACAACTGCAGTAATATTCACAATCTTAGAGATTTCTGTCTCTAACTGTCCCGCTCCAACACTTTCTACAAGGATAAGATCATATCCTGCTGCGTCCAATATTCTAATCACGTTGCGAACAGAGTTTGAAATTCCTCCGACTGCACCTCTTGATGCCAAACTTCTCATAAAGAGTTTATCATCTTCAATAACCTTCTGCATCCTAACTCTGTCTCCTAAGATAGCCCCACCTGTTATTGGACTTGTCGGATCTACTGCGATAATAGCGGTTTTATATCTCATAGCTTGCAACTCTGGTACTAATTTTCCAATAAGTGAGCTTTTGCCTGCTCCTCCCGGGCCTGTAAAGCCTACTGTTTTAGCATTGCCGGTTTTACCAAATATTTGTCTTAAAATAGTTTTTGAATCAGGCTCATCATTATCGACAATTGATATTGCCCTTGACAATGAACGTCTTTCGCCTTCTAACAGGCCCTTGACAATTGGAAGCATTGTTTTAATAACATATTCTCAATATTAAATACTTCTTAAAGGCCATTAATGTATATATGTTATATCTACTAATCAAATCAAAATAATAGGTGCTGTTCACTAATCTGCCACGGCTCTTTATTATAATAATCTACAAACAGATTAAACCAAGAATAGGTATTTCCACCTATTGAAACTATTTTTCCGCATTTCTTTAATAAGGAATATAGGAATTGCTCAGCGACAACAACACAAATTCTGTTCCTGTGGAAAGACAAACACCAAGAATTAATTTGTTGTTGATCAATTCAATTGAACTCGAAATCTAGAAGATTAATCGCTATTGTAAAGGCATCGATATAATGAGTATTGTAATTGTATCGCCACAGCATAGTTTATCTATAATAAACTTACAACTTTGTTTACATTTCAATTCTAAAAAATTTAACATTTTACAATTTCACAATATAATGGTAAAATAAGATACTATTCAGAGCATTAAAAGAACAAAGGTTTTAAACTTAACTATCTTACTTCAATCATGGAAGCACAGGATCATCAACAACAACAAAAACCAATAAGAGTTCTTGTCTCCAAGTTGGGTCTTGATGGTCATGATAGAGGAGCATTGGTAATATGTAGGGCTTTAAGAGACGCTGGTATGGAGGTTATTTACTCGGGTCTGTTTTGTTCGCCCGAGCAGGTAGCCAAAGCGGCTATTGACGAAGACGTGGACGCTGTTGCTATGAGTTTACTTAATGGAGCACATCTAACGTTGTTTCCAAAGGTTGCACATTTATTAAAAGAAAGAGGTATAAAAGATATTTTGCTTGTAGGCGGTGGTGTTATACCTGAGATAGACAAAAAAATTCTAGAAAAAGAAGGTATAACAGGAAACTTCGGTCCAGGAACTCCTTTGTCTATCATAATAGATCATATTAGAACTAATGTGAGGAATTTGCAATTTAACGTTGAACAAAAAGAAAAATGATTTTACTCACAGGAAATTAATTTTTAAGCAATTTCTCTGACGTTCCTAATATTAGTTAAGTCTTCATCTTGATGCAATGACAGTTTTATTCCCTTCTGCAGACTGGCTAGATGGAATCTGTATAAATGGAGTAGTACCTGCACTGCCACCACTACCACCACCAGTCACCAGAGGCAATTTGCCATCCCATCTCTGAGTCTTTAACCATTCTAAATAAGTTGGGCTAGTTCGTAATTGTTGGTCAATTATCTTAATTGCCTGAGATTCTCCTTCAGCTTGTAAAACATTGGACTGTCTTATACCTTCCGATCTAGCTACGTTAGCTTTTTGTTCTCCTACCGCTTTTGCTTCATTCTGTTGTGCCTCTATTTCTATCCTTCTCAAGTCATTTTGTGCTTGTAATGCTCTTTGTTGAGCTTCAACTTTTGCTTCAACTGCTTTTCTAAATTGTTCTGAGAATTGGAACTCTGTTATAGATATGGTATCGACCAAGATATTATATGGAGCTAATCTTGATTTGATCTGTTGTTCTATTTGGTTCTTTACAGTTTCTCTCATGGTAATGAGTTCTTCTGCATTGAATCTAGCAGTTACTTGCTTGACAGACTCCTGAATTGCTGGAGCAATTACTCTATTACCATATTCAAAACCTAATTGCTGGTAAACAACTTGTGCACTATTAGGATTTAGGTGATAATTTAGTGCAACTTGTGTAGTCACATCCTGCAAATCTTTTGATGCCGAAGCAGCATTTTCAACTGTCTTTTGCGTTCTCACTTCCATTTGAACTACGCTATCACGAAAAGGTGTTACAAAGTGTATTCCTTCATTTAATGCCACACTTGTATCTACAGCACCAAATTTTAATAAAACACCCCTATAGCCTGCATCAACTATCTTTACACTAGCACTAACTATAAACAATAATATAATAATACCTAGTATGGCAGGAATTACTATTCGGAGAAACGG
>JBKPPX010000151.1:0-3522 GCA_046733815.1 Thermoproteota archaeon
GGGGTCCATTTTTGCTCCGTTGTGTCTTCCATGGTTCTGCACTTTGTAAGTACAATAGAATAATAAGTAAAAGACAACAGATGGCGCTACATTCCAGTGAAACATAACCGAATAATTTAATCAGATTATAGAAAGCATCACTGTTCACTCTTGGATGGACTGAATTCCATGAATACATTTTCAGCCATAAACAATAAACGATTGAAACTATCCAACAAAATTCAACAGCTAACTGTTCTTTTCTCCTCTCTTCTCACATAGCCAATACAACTTTGCCTCTTGGATGTACATCCTTTTGGTAATCAAGTGCATTACCAGCTTCATCTAGTGAAAATGTCTTCTCTACATTTACCCTTATATTATTTTGATCAACCCATTGTGCCAATTTGGTCAATCGTTCTCTATCCGCTTGTGTGAATTGAAATATTGCTTTGACACCATATTGGTTCATTAGCTCTGAGTTTGGCTGCTCTAGCATAGAAACAATTACGCCGCCTTTCTTTAACACTTTAAAAGATCTTCGGTATGTCTCGCCGCCTACAGTATCAAAGACTGCATCATAGTCGTGCAGTATGTCTTCGAAATTCTGAGTCTTGTAGTCTATCACTTGGTCTGCTCCCAGTTCTTGGACAAACTGCTTATCATTTGTGCTTATTGTTGTTGCTACGGTTGCGCCTAGGTACTTTGCAAGTTGGATGGCAATAGATCCTATGCCGCCTGCACCTCCATGAATTAGAATCTTTTGATCTTTTGATAATCCAATATTTTCTACAAGTGCTTTCCAAGCGCTAACGCCTACCAGCGGTAAGGCTGCTGCTTCGACATGACTTAACCTCTTTGGTTTATTTGCGATACTTTTCGTGTTTGCCAAAGCCATTTCTGCAAATGCTCCCGATCCCCCGCTTACCACACCAGCCTGTCCATACACCTCATCTCCTTGTTTAAAATCTGAAGGAGAGACGCCTTCTCCAACTTGTTTGATAACGCCAGAAAAATCTATCCCCAACGTTGATGGAAATTGAAGTGATATCAGTTGTTGCATGCCTCCATCACGAATTTTCCAATCTACTGGATTTACGCCAGCTGCTTTTATGATGACTAAAACTTTTCCAGAAGATACAGTTGGTTCAGATGTGCTTTGATTGATCTCGATAACCTCGCTGCTTCCATACTTGCTAATTTGAGCAGATTTCATTGCTGATATAAGACAACATGAGATATTTAAAAGCGGTAGTAAGTATATACTAAGTCACTAAGGCTTATCATACCTTAAATAAGAAGAGAACAAATCATACCATAGTTTTTATTCCTGCCGTTCATTCGCTTCAATGGCTGATTTGACGATAGGATGGTCGACTGCATAGAAGTCAAGTGTGGATGCAGACATCTACTTTAATTAGTTGAGCAGAGTATGCTTTTTAACTATCATCCTTTGAAAAAGGGTGTAAATGGCATATAGAGAAGATACATCAATTTGACCCGCAAATAGAAAAATCTAAGAAGTATTTACACTCAGTGAACGATGAAATAAAAGTGCTAAGGCTTTTGCGAATTCCTATTATATCTTGTGTCAACGTAAAAGACAAGAGTAAGAACATCTCAACAACGACATATCAAGATTAAAGACTGTTATTATCTGGTTTAAGAACAATAATAAAGAATACCTTAAACTCAAAAAGACTGTTGAAAAAGAGATTAGAAATGTTCTTACAGATGGTAAAGTACTCTTACAATTTGCTCTTGCATCAGTAAGTGAAGTAATATAAGAAACCCAGACAAATATGATAAGAGTCCAAGTGTAATGTAAACAGATTTTGCAACAAATTGAAATAAAATGAGTTGAACCCCTCTACCATAAGAGATATAATCCCACTGTCCCACATTGATAGAACTATTTTTAGGATTCTGAAATATAAACAGTGTAAACAGATATTGGAAATACAAGAACTGAATCCTTATTTGGAAGCAAAGTAGAACCCCTTAGAACTAATAAACGGCGCAGCTGCTTTAGAATTATAATAATACATATATGTTTTTTAAAATATGGATCAGCTTAATTTTTCTTTGGAAAATCATGTAATTCATTAAATGAACACCTCAAGCAATTTCTTGGTTCATTACTGCTCAGATAAGAAATGTAAGAACATTTAGAACATTGCAAGCGAGAAAGTCTGCTTGTCAGTTCCAAAGAACTCTCGAACTTCTTTAGTACATGACGTGAAATTAGGTTCTCAACTACAGCATTTATCATTTCATTCATATGCTGCAAAGTAGAATTTCTATACCTCAAATACAAACTAGTCATCTCCTGTGCAAGTGACTCTTTTTTGAATTGTTGTTGTTGTTGTCTGCCTTGATTTGATTGTCGAAACAAATGATCACGCAAATACCATTCAAATTCCTTAATTTCTATATCTTCTTGCAATGGATAGTAACAAAATAACTAATAATTTTTGTCCCATAAAAATATGCTCTATCTGTCTGTATATATTCTCTTCACATAACCGATTCTCTAGCAGAATTTTGCTTGAAGATATATACTGTGAAATCTCGGATAAAAAATCACAGGTTACTAATTAAAAGAGGTAATAATGCTCTGTTACTAGATATTCTGTCTTTCTTATTCTGCTATGTTTTTCGTTTTCTTGATTCTCATTTGCATTAGTTGGATCATTAAATACCTAGGTTTCATTCCTTGCGCCTGTACTATCTATACCATCCAAAGATTTATCATTAATGCTGAAAGAATTGGAATTAAAGGAGATGAACATATGGCAGTAGTACTGAATAAACGGGCATTTGAGCATGCAAAACGATTAGTAGAAAAAGGAAGATATGTGTTCGATGAGAAAGATATATGGAGCGAGCATCAACCGTCTGCACAAAAAGAAAACAAGTATATTGAAGAGAATGGTTTTGAGGAATTTGGGAAGTGGTATTTAGGAGTCGACACAGATGAAAAAGATGATACCAAAGGACGATATAAATTCCCTTATAGCGATTTTACCAAGGTACATCGCTGCGGAGTGCTCGCTGCAGAGAACAGAGCCGGACAATATAAATATAATGATATTGAACAGGCAGCCGCGCATCTGCATGGCATGATTGATGCAGCAAGAAAAGACGTCTAGTATTGTGCCTGAATGATTTAATACATATTATGCAGTATGGTGCTGCGAAGATTATTAAAAGTAGGTCGAAAGATTCTCATGACACGACAGAGATTGTTCTTGATAAGTATGGTGAGCCGGAATGAAGCAACACCAAGTTTTCTTATTTGGTATAACCGGTGTATTGATGATATGTGTGTTATCAAGTACGAGGATATTCTTTGAGACTCTAACCATATAGAAGAGTATACTCTTCTAATAAAATCAGGAACTATTTTTCATTATTCGTCTGTTTTTAACAGTAGATAAAAATATTCTATCAGTTGTATATAATCATAAATACTAAACTCATTCACTATCCCTTTGATTTTCTGAATACGTTCTACTGTGATCTGCATAGAACACATAATGA
>JBKPPX010000152.1:0-5089 GCA_046733815.1 Thermoproteota archaeon
GTACAAGGATTTATGTAGGTCATGAACAGACTCCAGTACTTGCAGTGTTTGATATTAATGGGCCAAATGCGACTAATCCAAAATCAGTTGCAGATATATCTTTAGGTGGTGTGAATATGCCAAACAGACAGTTCCTTCCAAGCAAAAAATCGATAGAGGTTGTGTATGATCACATTATAATAGGAAAATAAAAAATAAAGACATATACCAACATATCTTTAAAGAGGTTAATATGAAGAACTATACTTTACTAATAGTGGAATAGTAGCAGCAGTAGCGATGCTCTCAGCAGGACTAGCTTTAGTACCTACTACAATACAACAAGCAAGTGCACAGGATATTAATTTCGATTTCAAACAAAAACAGTCAAACGAATGTAGCGGCTCAGCAGAGTGTGTTAATGAAGGCATAATAGCATTCGGCGGCGTGGCTCTATAAAAACATCGGTAATTCTTACTGCTGCAATACTTTTTTTATAAATCCTAAGAAATTTGACCTCTTTAGTATAGTGATGATAATGTCTTTTTTATTTAGTAGTCAAAGTAATGAATTCTATTATAATAATTATTTGGCTTTAGTTGCAGATGCTCCTATCCTCTAGCATCTCCTTGTGCTTTGCTTTATCACATGACAGTGACCCTTACAGACTCATCTACACGATAGTACTTCCTTACTATAATGACCTATACACATTATTGCAATTATCTATGAAGCATTTTATTATATTATCATTCTGAAAACTTTTATCTTGGAACAAATACTATCGGGCATATTCAGGATTGCACTCTATAGTAATTCTGGCTATGGCAACTGCAGGCTTATTCATTACTGAGTTGTTCATAATGGTCTTCTGATCAACCTGCAGTGCTCTTTCTTCTCTATGTTTTCTTATTGATAACGTGGTAATGCAATCTAGCGGACAAATTGCTAGATAATATTCTCACCAACGCAGTTACAAGAATGTGAATATGCATATAACAACCTCCGACAAAGAATAACGTGCCTGTCAGCGCAAATTTGAATGAAAACTTTTTCGTAGTCATATGCTATATTGTCTAGAAAAGTGTGGAAATGCTGAGTGCTATAATTTAGTAGATATGCTATAATTATATCATCTTACCATTAAGGGTAGTAGTCTGATCTAATCATATAGGCTTGATTTGTAAATGATATTAAGTATATAGTGAATATAAAGCTTAAGTATTGAACAGAGTGAACCTTCTTATAGAGTTCCTCTTAGCGGTAACATCATCAGGGTCACTTGCTGCTATTAGAGCAGCTAATGGATGAGGAAGAAGAGAACCATTCAGAGTACTTGTTATAGTTGAAGATTGAGATCAAAAAGAGGGAAATATTGTTGAATAGGAAGTGATAATTAGTACGTAATGATAATTAGTTGGGAGGCTGACTTACCAAACACTAGACTTTATTTCGCAGTTAGTATAGCCTCACCGCTTTGTTTTGTTCCTATCTCATAGGCATTGGAAACTTCCTTTACAAAGACCATGCCCCGTGGATTAGATTCTGAGCCTAGGTTAGTTATTATGTCTTCGACGATCTCTTTTGCAGACGAATCAGTTACGACCGTCTCAACCTTAGTTCGCTTTACAAATTCTGGAGTGATTTTCTTGCCCGTCATATAAGAACGCACCATCTCAGGTACTTCCTCACGTTTTGTACGACCTCTACCATCTATCTCATAAAAAGATATACCACCAACTTTACGTTTACGAAGGATGTCCATTACCTTCGGAAGGTCATCAGCGATAACGTAAATACCTATTTCTTTCATAACGCTTGTTGCAAAGTCAAATAAATAAAGTTTACTCCCGATTTCCATTACAAATCTGCAAACAATGACAGAAGTTTTGTAATTTGTGTTTGCTATATTAAGGCGATGTAAGACTGACTTGTTTCTTGTATGAAACTTTGAGGGGATTCGTTTACTTAGCTGCTGGTCAGAGTATACACATCTATTTTATTTTTTAGTTATTATTTTTCTCAGCTGAAAAATAGGACAGCGGGATTTGAGCCTTTGATGGTTGTGTTGAAGCTTCTGGCGGATACTCCGATTGTAAGACTTTATAATAATTTGAAATAGTAGATTCAGCTATTTCTTTGTGCCTAGCTCTTCCTATCTGAAAAGCTATGAACTGCATAAAGTTATCTTGAGCCCATTGTAGATATCTTCTTGCTTTCACTAAGAATTGTTTCGCCTGTTCTTCAAATGTGCCCTCCAGTTTGAGAAAATCAAGAAAAACTTTAAACCGACAGGGATATTGTCTCTTCGTTTCTGGAGCTTTTAGCACATATAAGAATAAGGCCAAAGGATCTTGCTGTTCTTCAATTAACGCCAATTATCTTCATATAATATATGACATGGGCCTAATAAAGCGTCAAGATTGGAATGGGCCGGACAAGGCGCGAACCAATACCGGAGATGGTGCGTTCTTATATGACGGGCAAGAAAATCACTCCAGAATTTGTAAAGCGAACTAAGGTTGAGGCAATTGTACCAGACTCGTCGGCAAAACAGATTGTTGACGACATCTTAAACAATATAAGCCCGGGATCGGATGCACATGGTATGATCTTTGTAAAAGATGTCTCTAATGCGTATGAAATAGGAACAAAACATAGTGGCGGTGATGGGACTACAAGAGTCTTTGATATTTAGTTACTGTACAGATATGTAAATAAATTACCTTTCGCCTATTAATTAATAATTGGTAAAAATAGAATCAAATAAAATTATATTTCTTTTATTCTCCCTCGGCATTTGAATAGTCATGTTTTAATATTCAATATCACAATAGAAACAACTATCAAACAAAAGATATATCTAAATCTTTGACAATTTATGCTACTTCATTTTGGATCATAATAGATAACAGACCTAAGGGGTTGTGAAGCATTTTTGCCTCTAATTAATATCTAATAATATCGAAGTAAAAACAATACAAAAAAATTTTAGAAATAGAAAATATACATTAACAAATATTCAATTTTTCTTTTAGGCATTACTTTTTGTTATATTCATCATGACGACGAACCCACGCCATAGGAAAGTCATAACCATCCTCGTCCCGTCCCTTTGGAACTAGATCAAGATAGCTGTATGTATTATTCAAAATATCTATTCCACGTGCATAAGCAGAATATGTGTGAAATATTTTACCTGATAAATCTTTATAAAAGACACTCACCCCAGGTAGTTCTGAAACATATGGATTTTGTATAGTAAAATTGTAGAAACCTTCTTTCTTTTCTAATTCTTCTGATGTAAATGATACATAATAATCACGATTAAAATCTGTATCAAAAGAAGAAACCCACTTAAAATCCCAACCCATCCGCTTCTTGTATGCATCTATCTTACTATAAGGCGCTTTAGAAATTGCTATCATGGTCACATCTCTTTGGTTCAAATGTACAATTATGTCATTAAAATTGTCTGCCCAAAAAGAACATGACGGACATGCTGCATCCCATGTGGGATCATACATCAAATGATATACTATTAGCTGGCTTCGTCCATCAAAAAGTTCTGACAATGTTTGTTTTCCATTTGGTCCATGAAAGACATATTCTTTATTGACCTGAACCCAAGGTAGATCTCGTCGTTGTTGACTAAGTCGGTCACGTAATACAGTAAATTCTTTTTCTTTTTTAAGTAGTTCTTTCCGAGCTTCTATCCATTCACTTTCAGAAACAACTTTGTGATTATCTAAAATGTAAGTCATTGTTTTTGCCACGCCTCCTTTTCTTTATTTTCAAGTTTTCTACAATAGTTAGTCAACTCTTTTATAAATAAAGTCCAACCCCTATTGTGTTGTTTTATAGATGTTGAGTACATACACATTATATACAATATGGAATATTTAAACATTTAAATAATTCTTTAATTATAATATTATGATAATGACAGGTTCTGTTTGGAAAGCACTAGCTGAGGATAACAGAAGACAGATTTTATTATTGCTTAGGAAACATGATATGTTTCCTTCAGAATTAGCAAAGCATTTTGATACTACCTTGGCTGCAGTATCCACAAATTTAAGAATTTTAAAAGACGCAGATCTCATCAAAGAAACTAGAGAAGGACAGAAAAAGAGATACTCTATAAATCCTAAAAAAACTCTAGAAATAAAAGAATTTTTTGATAAAATGTGGGGACATAATCTTGAAGGCCTTAAAGAGTTTGTAGAAAGTAAAGAGGAAAAGAAAAAAAATGAGTGATAGATATGATGTACTTAAAAAAGAGATAGTAATAAATGCACCAGGAGAGAAAGTATACTCTGCTCTAATTACTCCAGAACAATTAACTCAATGGTTTCCTAATATAGTAACTATAGAACCAAAGATAGGTGGAAAAATTTCTTTTAGATTCTTAAAAGAAAGTACACAAGAAGATAAAGACCATGAAATTGTTGGTGAGATTGTTAGTTTTATACCAAATAAAGAGCTATCCTATACTTGGAATTTTACAACAAAGCCTGAATATAATAAAAATACTATTGTTACGTGGAAGCTTGAGCAATTAGATAAGGATAAAACAAAATTAACTTTAATTCATAGTGGATTCACAAATGCAGATAGATTACAATATGATGATCATAACAAAGGATGGAGTTGGCATATTAAAAGACTTGAAAATCTTATGGATAAAAATACAAATGCAAACGAAATTGTAATGCGGTATTTGCAAGCTGTGGAAAACAGGGATTTTGAATCTGCTAGAAAATATGTAAGTGACAACATATCGTACGAGGGACCTGAGGGACTTGGTTCATTTAATAAAGCTGAGCCTTACTTGAAATATTTAGAGCATTTAAATTTACCAAAAGCAGACATCAAAAAGAAATTCATAGATGATAATGATGTATGTCTTATCTCTGACATGAATTTCGACAAACAGTCTGTAACAGCATTGATATTTTCATGGTATCACGTTAATGATGGAAAAATAAGTTCGATAAGAGTAGCTTTTGATCCACGGCCTTTCACTCAGAAAAATGGGACAAATAATAAAAAAGATAAAAAATGATTTATTGCATCAAATTTGCATAAAAACCAACAATTGATTCAT
>JBKPPX010000153.1:0-6364 GCA_046733815.1 Thermoproteota archaeon
GAATGTATAACCGTGTTAGTGAGACTGCCAGATATGGTGGATTGACTAGGGGACCGAAGATAGTTGACAACGATTCAAAAATCAAAATGATAAATGTCCTTAAAGATATTCAGTCTGGAGAATTTGCAAAAGAGTGGGTTGGAATTTATAAGAAAGAAGGTAAAGACTCATTCACTCAATATATGAAAGAGATTGAAGACCATCATATAGAAAAAATAGGAAAGGGCATACGTAAAATGATGTGGCCAAATGAATATGAATTTTGATGGAAACATCATTTTTGTTATAGGTTCGGCTTAGAGTAATTTTCTTTGAATATGGTCTATCAATGCCATACAACAGGTTAGTTAATGGCGTCTGAATCAAGATAGAGAAAACAATATCAAAACCAAATCAAATAAGGTATTCATGAAATGAGAGGATCAAGCAAGTGAAAAAAATATATATTTATAATGTCTATAGAATTGATATTTGTAAATCCTTATTCCCAACTTTTAAACTAGTTCACATATTCTAACTGATCTTAGTGCCAGCGCAAAGCGATAGAACGAGTATGTAATTAAAGGAAAATGCAAAACTTTAGAAAATAAACAAGGAGATAAAAATAGGTAGTGAACGCAACGCTGATCGAATTTCCTGTTTTTCAGACCAATTTTGCATTCTAATATTTCGATATACTTGATATTACAGTGGTTTTATTTTCTTTTATAGAATGTCTATGGACATGGGTCAATTTCATTGTCGAAGTGATAGTTTCTTTTTAAACCAGCCATTGATGAAATTAATATCCAAATCATTTTCACATGGTCATAATTATAAGATATTACTTTCAGATGCAAATCATGCAGGTTGGTAGATAATATAAGAAAATATTAAGGGCATGAGAAACGAAAACAAAAAGGAAAAAGAAGGAGAGAAAATAAAATATAAGAAACAGAAGCACAAGAAAAGAAGATGGGATGCAATAGTAGTAGGAATTGGAATGACAACTGCATTTGTTATAGTCCTAATGAAGCTAACCGGCTATTGGCCTTGTGAAATTCTCTCTTTACATATTGAAGAAATATCGTGCGACAAGTCTATTCAGGATAACGTGATGTCGATAGCAAATTGGCTTCAGAATCACCTCTTTGATCACTTCTGAGCACAATCTCTTCAAAGTATCGGATTATTGTAATTTCGGAAACAGTGGGCTTCACAATATCTTTTCCATTTATCATATCAATAATCATTGCAGGAAAATTTGCCCCCGCCAATGTTGTAAATATCGTTCCGCCTCCAAACCTTGGATTTATTTCAATTATCTTAAGAGTATGTTCTGCGGACTCCTTCATCTGAATACAGCATGGACCTCTAATCCCTACGTGTTTTGCAATATTCATACACTCACTTTCTGTGTTTGGATCGTTTACGATTCTTCCTTTCGTAGATACCCCAGCCTTAGTTTGTATACGGAGTCTAGGGACGGCCATAATGGGTTGTTTATTCATATCAGACAGTACATCTATTGTATATTCGTTACCAGGAAGATATTCTTGAAATATCATATCATCAAACTTTGAGCTCACATATTTTAGATCCAACTCGTCTTCAATTTTGATAACATTTCTACTACCTTTTCCGAACCGTGGTTTTGCAATTATGGGAAATTCTCTAATCCTCTCTGGTTGCATAGTCGTAAAGGGATGTTCAAAGCTACTAAAAAGGGTCTCAAAAGTTAGCATCTTATCACGACAAATTTCAAGGCTATCTCTATCGCTTACTACTGCTTGTGCTCCTATATCTGCTAATTTCTTACGATTTTCGCTATATGGATAAATATCGAAGCCTGAAGTAGGTAAGAGAACATCAATATTATGTTTTTTTATGATTTTTAATAGTCTATCTACAAATGACTCGTTCTCCGCTTCTGGAACCTCCTCCCTAGCATTAGCCATGAAGAATCCAGCTGACAAAGGGCTTGAATCTGTAGCAACAATTTTTCCCTTATAGTTAGCCATTTTTAAAGATTTTATTGCGTTTATACCTGCAGGGCCGGATGCCCCTGGAACGAGAACAACTGATATCATTAACTTACGTAAAGTACATAACCAATACTTATATTCGTTATAATTGGATTACTTTTGAACATTCACTTCTTTCACAATCATAAAGTTGAAATTTCACTAATGAGAATTCAATAATAGAATTTTGAATCTCAAAGAAGATTATCATGTCCACTGCAATTATAATGATCATTCTGCACCGGATCTCTCAATCAAAAATGCTATAAGACAGGCAGAAAGGATTGGCTTAGAAACTCTTGCTTTTACTGAGCATGTAAGGAAAAATTCAGAATGGATACCTAAGTACCTTAAGGAGTTAAAACTTTATGATAAGAATTCTACGATAAGGATCCTTCATGGATTTGAAGCAAAGATTCTCCAGGATGGTTCAATTGATTGTCCGGAACAATATAGTAGAGATTATTTCTTGATTGCCAGTTTTCACACTAAATACAACAGCAAAAAAATTTGGGTAAACGCACTCAAGAAAGCGATTGAAAATCCAGACGTTAATGTTATAGGACATATCGCACCAGAATGCTCATTTGCGCTGGAGAGAAGTGAAGTCTATCAATTAGCTTCTCTGATGGTAAAAAATAAAAAGATAGTTGAGCTTAATGCTAAATATCATAGACCACCTAATGATTGGGTAGTTATACTAAAGAAAAAAGGCGTCACATTACATCTTGGAAGTGATGCCCATAGCTTGGAAGCAATAGGACAGTATCAAAAAATTTCAGATCTGATCTTCCTTGCTGATTCTTCTTGAATACCTATATTTGAATTAATAAGGTTAGTGTTGAAAATAAATATATATATTTATATATAAAAAGATGGGAAATATTATCTGTTCAGTATATTCTAATTTATCCTCAATAACAGAATAAATTTCCTTATCTGTATATCATGCTTTAGATTGCATTTTAATTTCAGCACATCAAAAATAATAATCTTAAAAGGTTATTCATTATTGGATTAACATACTTCTGCTTTTAGAGCATTTTTTCGTTTCAAGAATGAAGGGAAGATATGTGTACTAACTTAGGAATTTTACAGGCGCAAAGATGACATCAATAGTATGATGCATTTACGAACTTGAAATGCGATGACGTTCTTCTCCTAGTTATTTGCTGGAAAATACACAGATTGCTCTATTATCGGAGTATATGTTCCTTTCTCAAGAGATATGAAATCCAAGCATTAATATCTTTTATCTATATGCGTTCAGTTACTGCAATCTAAAACCAAAAGTAATCTTTATTCATCTAAGAAACTTGCCCATTTATAAATATAATCAGATATTTTTTCTTTATAGAAAGCTTTTATTTATGATGCTCACCTCATTTAATGGAGAGCCTATACGGCTCATGTTCTATACAAATCCGGATGTATTCTCTGCTGTATTACGATAATGAAACACGAGGAAGCTATAATCCTTAACGAACACCTTTGGTAATTCCTATCTATCTTATCAGGCGGACAATGGTTTATCTATTATCCACCTTAACCGTGTTATACAATATTCTTCCGATTCTGATATATATCTATATTTCGATGTACGTGAAACTGGAGACATTTGTTAACTGCTTTTTTAAGTCATTCCTAATTATATTGAGAATTAGAATTTTCTCGCTTTCGGATTCATAATAGAGTCAAGCGTATTACCTATAAGTACAAACGACAGCCCTGTAAGGGCAATCATGAATCCAGGAGGCATTATCCACCACCATAAACCCCGAGAAGCAGCACTTGCAGAATTTGCTTCATGTAGGATTTGTCCCCATGTAGGAATAGAAGGATCTCCTAATCCCAAGAAACTGAGAGATGCTTCTCCCAGAATAGCCGCAGGAACCGAGATGGCGATACTTGCAAATGTTAAAGGAAGAAGTTGTGGGATTATATGTTTGAATATTATTTTTATATCAGATTGCCCCATTAACTTTGCTGCTTCAACATATTGTAAAGTCTTTAATTTCATGGCAAGACTTCTTGTAACTTTTGCTGCACCAGCCCAGCCAAAAATTACTAAAAAGCCAGTAATGAGAAATATACTTCGACCAAGAGTGACTGACATTATGACAAGGAGAGGAAGGACGGGTAAGGTATAAAATATGTCATTAATTAGCATTAGTCCTTCATCTGTTCTATTTCCTTTATATCCTGCCATAACTCCATAAATCAATCCTATAACTACGGAGCCAATCGACACACTCAAGCCAATGAATAGTGCTATGGGCGCTCCCCAGAGAATGCCTATTGCCAGATCACGGCGTAATTCATCAGTACCCATTAATCCATACACTCTTCCTCCAAGAATTAATCCAGATTCTTGCACAATATCAGAATCGTTAAAAAGGTAAAATGTTTCTTTGATAAGATATTTTCCCTTCAGCACTTTGTTTTCTTGTTTGTCTGAAAATATCATTACCTGTGGTTTTGCCGAATCCTGGGGGTATCTAAAAGAGTCACTCAGCTGTCGAAGATATTCAGCTATAATAGGATCGGTAGAAAATATTCTGGATGAGAATTGGTTTTCATTGCTCTTTGCCAAAGATGAAGGTAAGGAGGAATAATAAATTCTAAACTCCATTCCATCTGGCCTTATTATGTCTACCTGTAAGAGTGGAGGTATCTGCCCATATTGTACAGAATATGGAATCATGAAGTCAGTTGGATAAGAATCATATGAGAAATCTATGGCGTATGAATGAACTTCAGTTCGTATATTATCAGCCGTTACCTTCTTTGTTATTGATGCATCATCTAAAGTCAAGATAAGATGCTCAAAGACTTTGGCACCAAACAACCCAGTGTTCGTCCATTGTGGTGCTGCTGCTTTAGGATAATTAACCCAATAATTTGGATTATTCCATTGTCTAAATGATTCCAAAGGAATTGCTAGAATTGCATACAACATAATTATAATAAGTGAGAGCAAAATGATAACACCCGCCATTCCACTTTTAGAGTGGCTGAACTCAGTTAGGAAAGCAGAACGAGGAATTATTTGGTTAGTCATCCTGTTTTTACCCTTGGATCAAAGATGGCATAGAAGAGGTTCATAATGAATACTGAAAGAACAAAAATCATGGTAAATACATAAGTAAGACCAATAATAAGAGGTACATCTGAGACGCCTATTGCATCATAATACAACTTACCTATTCCAGGCCAATCAAAAACTGCCTCAACTATTATAGACCCTCCAAAGGAACTTGCTAAACTTAGTGCTATGATGGTTACGATTGGTAGGGCTGCATTTTTTAAAGCATGTGAGTAAAGAATTTTTCTCTTGGATATTCCTATTGCTCTTTTAGATGTTATATAATCTTCGCCTAAAACCCCTTCGACAAAATATCTAACTATATAAGCCCATGATCCAAAACCTACGAGAATCAAAGTTATAAATGGCAATGTCATATGGTATAGTAAATCTACAATATAATAGACGTCAGAGGGCGAAGTAAGGGGAGTAGACCGGGCAGGTAAAAGATGATACGCAAACGCAAATAGATATATCATTAACATACCTATCCACCAAGTTGGGAAGCTTGCGCTAAACACCGCAAGTGCAGAAATCATTCTATCCCAAATGGATCCAGCCTTGTTTGCTACAAAAGCTCCAAGGAATAATCCTATAATTATTATAACTATTGTTGATGTAGCAAATAGTAATAATGTGTTAGGTGTCCTTTCTATTATGATATCTCGTACACTCGATGAGCCAGAATTAGTGGTAAAAAAATTAGAATTTCCAAGATCTAATATCGCTACCTTAAACAAAGTATTGAAAAACCGTGTAGGTGAATACCAAGGTTCATTTAGACCTAGCGATTTATATTGAAGATCTTTTTGTGAATCTATATATTTTTGGCGATCTTGTATGCTTTCGAATTTTATATGGCCTTCATTTACTTGGGCAACAATATTGACATTCACTGTGTTTTTTAAAATTTTATCCATCGTTTCGCCTAACAAACCTATGGTCATAATTAATGTTACAAAGAGAACTATCATCATATTCATTGATCTCTTTAACAGATAACGAAGAAAGCCTGCCAAGCTTCACTTGATATCTTAAAGAATGGTTGTATTAATAGTCTCTGTTATGTATAATCCTACATGTTTTTGATAATTGTGCTTAGCAATTCAGAGCATACCATTCCAAAAGTACCAAGATTTAAAAATATGGTACTAGTGCTTACGAATAAGAGAAACCATAATCAATAAATCAATATTAGCATAAGTAACCGAAATACATAGTAATACAATCAGCAAGGTACTCAATCTTTAAAATTGCTCTACGCCTAGCTTTAGAG
>JBKPPX010000154.1:0-3299 GCA_046733815.1 Thermoproteota archaeon
GTTATAGGGAGTGGGGGCGGCGAGGACATATTGGTCGCACTCTCCGGTGGTGCAGACAACGTTACTGCAGTAGAATTGAATCCCCTAGTAGTAGCAGCAGCAAAAAGTTTTGATAGCGAATCTGGAAACATCTATAACAACAACAATGTCAAGTTGATTATTGACGATGGAAGACGATTTATCAGCTCTTCTACTGAAAAATATGATGTCATAGTACTAAAACTTGTTGATTCTTGGGCTGCACAACTTGCTGGAGGATACGCTCTCTCCGAGAATTATCTCTATACTGTCGAAGCATTTCAACAATACTTTCGACATTTGGATAAAGATAATGGAGGCATGATGGTAATGACTCGCTGGAATTTTGAGCTACCAAGGCTTATGCCTTTGATCGTTGATTCACTTGTAAAAGAAACAGGAAAGAGCCGAGAATCAGTTGCAAAACATGTAATGGTGGTTGAAGATCGACCAGGCCTCTATTTTGGACGCTCTGACGATAACCAAAGGTATTATCCTACTTTGGTAATGATAAAATCAACCCCATTTCTCGACGGAGAGGTCACCATGGTAAAAGAGAAGGCAGAGGGAAACCAATCAGAAATAACCATGCTAGCTGATACCTATGTAGCAGAGCCATTTGACAAACTATTCAATAATGATAACACCGCCTACAATGAATACTTCTCTACAACTGTGGCATCTAATCCAACAATCCCAACCGATGATTCGCCATTTTACTTTGCAAGAGAACAGATTCCAAAACAGATGACAATCTTGCTTATAACAGTCGTGGCCATTTCCGGATTTCTGTCTGTGCTGCTAATATATCACGCTAGAAAAACAAGAGTAAAATTCTATTCTAGATCTTCCTATTATGCCTTGTTTGCAATCTTTATTGGTGTCGGTTTTATGATTTTGGAGGTAACCTTTATTCAAAAATTTCTATTGTTGCTTGGAACTCCAATAATGGCTCTAACTGTAATACTATTTACGGTTCTTTTATCTAGCGGAATAGGATCTTATATTTCTGGTAAGATTTTTAGCACAAAACCGCATAGGGCCGTACTAACTTCAATTCCTATTCTTGCAGGTATTGTTATTATTTATTTTCTTTATTTACAGCAGATAATAGAATCTACAATCAGTATGGAATTGCCTTACCGGATTGTACTCACATTTGGGCTATTATTTCCTGCAGCATTTTTGATGGGATTCCAATTCCCTTCTCTTATTAAAATGGCATCATTAATTACAATCCAAAATAAGAATAAGATGGTATTTCAATATGACAATAACCTCGATAGCAAGAACAATAATACGACTCTGCTATGGGGTATCAATATTGTTGCATCAGTTATTGGGACGGTTCTTGCAGCTATATCGGCTATGATAATTGGCTTCAATGGAAACTTGCTGATTGGTCTTTGTATGTACTTGGGAGCGGGCACATGTGCTTTGTTTTCAATTTATTATATGAGGAATAATAGAACGACAGTATCAATTGGTGGAAACTTATAGAAGGTAACCAACTCAATGAGAGAGGGATTGAGAGAAAGAGCGAGTAAGACATAATAAAAGATTTATTTATTTAGTTTGACCAACAGCAATTGCTTAAAAAAATTTAATTCACTCTCCTTGCAAGGTATCAAGTGGCAGAAGGAGAATTTGATAGCCTGAAAATGATTCTGCAACAGGAAATAATAAATCTTCAGCTTAATTTACAAGAGAAGAAATACAAAAGCAACGACGCAACAGACCGCCTTCTATCAAGAATAGCAGATAGAAATGACATCATTAGGATCAACACCCTGCGATGGGTTTTAAAAATAATTGAAAAGCTAGAGCATGAACACTACTAGATCGATCATAAGGAGACATATATGGTTCCATCCTTCTCCATTACTGGGTAGAGGGTCAGGTTACCGGATTTGCGCCACTCAGAGCTCTGCTCGATCCATGTGTTTTCCTTCTTCCATGACTTCATATTTTCCAGCTTGCCGGTGAAAACATTATATTCATATCCATGCATCCAGCAAATAACATTATCACCTTTCAATTCTCCTTTTACAAGTGATGCCCCTCTATGTGGACACGAATTGTTACATGCAAAAAGCCTGCCGTATAATCTTCCGACAAGGACCTCCGTCTGATCTACTCTGAACATTTTCATTGATTTTTCTTGTATCTCGTCACTCTTGCAGACTAGTCTGTATGACACTAAGGAAAAACATAAAAAAAGATAATAAAAAAGTTGAGAAAATAAAAAAGGAGGGTTGTCAAAGATGAATGAGGCTGCCCTGATCCCCTGTGTGCGGCGACTGGCCTACAAATTTTCTCCTAAAGTGTCCTGATGGCCTCTTAGACAGGAGCTCGATGAACCAAGCCTCGTGCTCAACTTCTTCCTGCATTATCCTCTGAGCTATATCGTAAGTCCTTGGATCTTTTCCAGCTGTATTGTCACATACTTCGCCCCAAGACCTAATTGCACACTGCTCCGCTTCGAGAAGCACTTTCAGTATCGAATTGATGTCTTCCCAGTTGTCAGGCAGATATGCATCTGGACATCCTGCCTGATCTGCAAATTTCCTGATATCCCTTGGAAGGGCGCCCCCGAGCTCATATAGTCTGGGAACCATTGCCTCGAAGTGGTTTCTGTCCTCTATTCTAGCATCCTCGACTATCTCCTTTATGCCTTCGCCTTCTAGACCCGTACAGTGCATTCTTAGAATCGTATAGTAATAGTACGTTGTGAATTCTGCGCCCACGCCAGCAGTGATCAATTTTATGAGCTTGTCAATATCGACACCATTTTTCCTCAAAACTTCCAGTGCCACGACATTTGGTATCGCCCCTTTCGGACTTTGTGGATTTGACATATAAGCGAGGGCAATATATCGCATAAAAGGATTAGCTCCCTTTGATGGTGAGTTTTTTTCTGGATTTTGATTCTTTTGATGGCATATATAGTGCTGGATAGAACGAAACGCTTTTGAAGATACCATGTTCTGATTACACAGTTTCTTGCAACTAGCGATCTGCACTCTTTTTAAAGGCGGGTCACTCGTATATCGAGAGAAAATAATACTGTCGGCCAGCCGAACTACCATATACACTTAGATAATAATATTGCATAGCTGTAGTGTACGACGTGATGGGCTGCTGCTATCATCATGAAGTAAAGTATATGCTGTATTTTACCGATAGAATATTTCCTGAGAGGACAACAAGTCAACAGAGACTATAAAAGTAGATAAGCTTAGATTATATTACAATATATTCTTGGTTTGAGAGAGTTCTAT
>JBKPPX010000155.1:0-12892 GCA_046733815.1 Thermoproteota archaeon
GTACTATGGCCCGTACAACAGGTATTCCGATGCTATCATTAGTCAAATTTACTATGATGGCTCGTATTAATCCAGTCTGTTTTAGATGTTTTAAAATTAGCTTGATATCATCAAGAATATCTTGGTTAAAATAAGACATAACCTCTGAGAATTTTACTTTTTTACTTGATGGCATAAACTGCCATGCACGTTTGTCATCTGTATTGTTTTGTCCGTATCTGATTTTTCTGAGATCGTCTCTTGCTCCTTGAATGTTAGCGGCCCTAGTTTGTGATACCTCTGTTATAGCACGCATTAATGCTACACGTGCATCAGGATGGGTACCATGACCTTCGGCAAGATAACCGTAATCATGACTTATCCATTCGATACTACTAGCATTAAATGTAGGAATTCCAATGTCCGATGTAATATCCTTAATAATCAAAGGAATTTTCGCTTGTAAAAATTTCTCAACTAAATCCTTAACTGGTTGAAATTCAATTTGTGAAATATCTACATCAGGGAATATACTGGGATCGTCCACGTATTTATCCGTAGGAATAGAGTTTAATGCATAGCCCTTTTCCCTTAGGACATTTATGATGTGTCGTAAAAAATGAAATGGGATAGCACTGGCACGTAATTCGGCTAAACTCGTTGAGTCTCGCTCTATCACTTCACATAATGAATGACAAACCGCTTCTTCCATTACGTTACCAGAAGCAAGTCCATTTGTATGATGAAATGCAAAGGGATCAACAAAAGGAGGGACAGGAGAATAACGAAATAATGCGACTGAAGCCGGAACCAATATCTGTTCTTCTGTAAATAGATCAAAACCACGGAGAAAATCCATGGACATCTCATTATTATATAGAAATCTAAGCGGTTCTACGATTTCTTCTGGATGAAGAACATTAAATGACTTTGATAATTGATCATAGCTACCTTGAATAAAATTTTTTGGGCCACCGCTTGGAAGCGAGGAATACCGCTCTATAGACTCCATTAAAGCACTAGCTCTAGCATGAGCCTTGGTAGGTCCTTTGCCACTATAAACCCATATGTAATCTTCTGTACCAGGTAGAACCGCTGAATAATTTGGAATTCCTAGTATATCCATATTAGTGATATCGGCAAGTCTGGTGACTCCTATCTTTTGCGATATGGAACTAATTCTCTTCAATGTTTCTTGAGCAGGCGTTATTCTGGATGTACCGTTGATGCTCCACTTCTGTCTTGATTGAAGACATAACCGCTCTACAGTCATAAATAAAAACCATAAATTAGTTCATATCAAGTTTCCGAATTATGCATTAGGATTATATAGTAGATTTTGTAAATGTTTTATTAGTTGGATAATCGACAGAAGGACGCTGAGGTCATTAGCGAAATTCTGCTAAAAGCTGCTAGTGAGCCAGAATTTAGGAACGTACTTGTTAAGGAACCTACCAAAGTACTTGAGCAGTACAATATTTCGTCAGAGGCAAAATTGATTATCAGAAAAAGCATTATTGATCTTACTCAATAGGAGGTAGACATCTACAGTAGTCAACTATAATTATATACCTAGAGCATATCCGTTATAGAAAAGATCAATTGATATTCCAGAAGTGTAGTCGAGCATATCGTTATTTTTTATAAGTGTCCTAACCGAAACCACAAAAAGTCCTATTGGAATTGCCATTCCATAGATATTAGATTAGATCTGTCATGGATTTGGCATACCATAGTTTCAGGTATTTGTTTTACTACGCATCCAGATATATTAGTTGGGCGCCTCACATCGCTTCTATGGTTTGAGATAACGTCGTCATCGTAAACTTTTACAATCTTTTATGAATTAATCTCTATGTTTTATCAGGTTTAAAACTTCTCCGTAGAGCTGGCCTTGGATTTTGCCTCGTCAGCAAGTCTTCTAATTTCTTCTTGTGTAGGTTCAGTGTCTCTTTCAAATTTAGCACTTACTAATCCACTGGGCGCGTTTATCCACAGCGTACTACCATCATAATTGTTGATGTAAACTTTTGGAATATAGTAGATATGAATCTTTACTACACCTTCTCTAACTACAATAAACTCATTTCCTACTCTGTCGACCTCACCTATATCAACGCTATCACTTGTAAGTACATGCTTGTGAATAACTTCCTCCCAAGGAATATTTAATGATGTACCAGATTTTTCTCCACGAAGTTCGAGCCCTGGCTCCTTAGCCATCAATGGTATTCCCTCAACAGCTTTTGGAACAGCGAACTCCTCTCGACCCTTTTGTTCAGTTTTCTGTTGATTCAGAAATTCTGATTCTGATGGAGGAGAATCTCTTTCATAACGACTTTTTATTTCATCCTTAGTCAACGCTGTATGAAGATTTTCGCCGTCGAAACCCTGAATGTAATTTTTAGGTATATAATAGCGTTTCTTGCTTACATGGCCTTCTTGTGCTTCGATGTAATTAGCAGCAACACTTTGCACCTTACCTAAATCTTCGTCGTCACTTGATTTGACTTTTTTATCAAGAATTTTCTCCCATGGCATACCAACACTGTCTTCTGCATCAACAGAGGACTGCGTTGTAGGCGATGTAGTAGTAGTAGAAGTAGAAGAAGAATATTGTGGAATATTGTTGTCAAAATCAGGGTACTGTTTAGTTATTGTTGTTCTCCTCTCTGCATACTCGGGTGTTTCGAACTCAGCAGGCTCAGGTTGCTTTTCTTTTTCAAATTTAGCTTTTATTTCATCTTTAGTTAATGAAACCCATAAACTATCACCGTCATATCCTTGAAAATAATACTTGGGAATAAAATAATATTTTTTGGATACCGTTCCTTCTTTTGTCTGAATATATTCCTTTGTAATACTTTGAATTTTGCCTATATCTTGGTTATCACTTGACTTCACCTTTTTGTCAATGGCTTTATCCCACGATATAATATCTGCCATGCTCTATAATAAGACAATTTTGGATATGCAATTTAAAGGTTTAGACAAATTTTATATTAGTTTAATCATCTTATTCTATTATTTATAATACATTCATTAGCATGACATTCTGGATATATAGCAGTCTAAAATACAATTAGGCATGTCCAACTAATCCAATTTCTTCAGAAACAGATATCAAGAGATTCCTTGTTTCATTCTAAAGTGATCAACAACTTCAAATAAAATAGCATAATAGTTACTAGTATGTATGTATGGTGTCCTTTATCCTTATCTTTCTTCCATTCATATCCATTGGTTGGAAGCAAGACGCCATTATAAAGACATTAGATTTCCTTTCTATAAAGTAAAAATTCTTCCGAGTTGACTGATTTTAATTCTTCCATAACCGATGATATCTGTCCTGTTTGGGGACTGAATATTTGTATCCTCTTATACCTGTCATGAGCTGAATGTACTAACAGTATAGCAAAGCCTATCAGATCATATAGTGAAGAAACAGTATCAGAGTCAAGATAAACTATTTGGAAGACATTGTTCTTATTCCAATATCCATCTCCGTTGATAATTGCCATTCCTTTGATAATATCATTTCCTGCTATAACCAATTTTTGATCTCTAATGATATTTGATAAAGTCTTGGAATCAAAAGAGTACCATCGCCATGAATTGACATAGCGCTTTCCCGATGATTTATAGATTTGTGATTGTTTTAAATAATTCGTTACTTTCTTCATGTCATTAAAGGTAGCGAGTCTAGCATTAATGTTCTTAAATTCTTGAACTTTATCAACACAATAATAGATCCATTTAGATATCACATTAAAGCCGGTTTTCATCATCATTAATTGTGAGGGAAGATTATTGACGGATACAATTGCAGATGCTTCTCTTGCTCCTTGTCGTTTTCCATACGACAACATTTTTCTTATTAATTCTGTTGCAACAGATCTTCGTCTGTAATCTGGATTTACTCTAATGCCTTCAAGCCAGATGTTTCTTCTGTAAGGACACAAAGACGCATGTGAAAATGCTATTGCGGATCCTTTGTTATTACTTATTCCATTCTCTGCTACGAATAAAGCTCCGTTTGATTCAGAAAACCAAATTTCCCAAACTTGGTCTATGTAATCTCCCCAATCAAATGTATTAATGCAGAAATTTAATACTACTTCTTTGTCTGATTTTTTTGCAAGTCTGAACTTCAATGTAATACTGTATATCTTGATAATGTCATTTAGAACTGTTAAATAAATCTCTCTACTACTATAATAGCAATGTGTTTACGGCTTTTCTAAAGGAATCTGAATACCAAAGTAAATGTAAAAAGTAAATATACGTGCAGTTAGCCATTTTGTAATATTTAAGCAATAATGGTTAGTCATAAGGTTATTCTAGACGTTGACCCTGGAGTAGATGATGCAATAGCTCTTATCATAGCATTACAATCTGTCGATATTGAAGTTCTAGGAATTACCACTGTAAATGGAAATATCGGTTCAAGATCTGGCGCACTTAACACCCTAAAAATATTACATGCTTTGGGCAAGTCTGATATCCCCGTTTTACAGGGAGCAACAAAACCTCTTATCAAAAGAAGAATAGTACGTCCTGAACATTTCCATGGTAAAGGAGGCCTTGGAGGATTACAGTTAGCATTGCCAAAAGATAAAAAAATTGATTCAAAGGTACAACTATCTGATTTTATCAAATCAATTTTAAAGAATTATAGAAAACGTGAAGTTTCAATAATTGCAACTGGACCCCTAACCAATATTGCAAAGATGTTCATGGATAATGACTCTTACTCTATAATGAATAATCTAGGAGAAATTTCCATTATGGGTGGCGCATTTAGATCACGTAATATAATTTTTGGTAGCTTTACCAACTATGCAGATTTTAACTTTTATTGTGACCCAGATGCAGCAAAAATAGTAATTAATCAAAATGTCAATGTAAATCGAAAGTTCGTTGGTTTAGACGTTACTACTAATCCTTTATGTGCAGTACGACCGGAATTGGTCAGGAAGATAAAAAATATTAAATGTCCAACGTCACTAATAAAAATAGTAACTACATTACTAGATTTCGCTATTTCGACACGTAATATTTGTACTCTGCATGACGTTTTTGCTGTAGCAATGTTAGATAAACCATCTTTATTTGAATTAAAAAAAGGACATATTAAAATAAGTTTAAATGGTAAAATGCGTGGACATTCACAGTTTATTGAAGATAATAGCTCTTCTAATAATATATTGGTGGCTGCAAACGTTAATGAAAAGGAATTCAATAACTATTTGATTAGTCGTCTTTTGAAAAAATAACAATAGAAGTTCATGTTACAGTTAGCTGAATCATAATAATACTGCGTTTTGATAAAACTGCATTATCCCAGTCTTGCTATTATCTTATAACATATAGGGGGATGAGGCGATGATAATATCTGTGTTAAATGGTAAGAATTAGTATTCAAGCAGCTCATGAGCAAGCTAAAATCCTCTTGATATGTTAAACTATGTTATAAGAATGGATGAAGAGCGGATTGAAAAGTGCTGGTATAGCGATCATTACATTTCATTCCTGCTTCATATGATTAGAATAAGGAAAAGGCATTACAATCAATTAGATTTTGGAGAGGTGCCATGGTAAAAGCTTTCTTTGAAGTAGAAATACACGATCCAAGGATAATTGAAGAGAATGGTAAGGTCATTGAGGATGATACATTGGAGGATATGTTGCTAGTAATTTCAAATGAAGAAGAAGGAAAAAGGAATTGAAGAAAAGTGCTGATTTGGGATTCACAGAAATTGTTCTGACCAATTAAAGCCCCAATAGAAACAAATTGGTAAATTTAATTGCAGAAAAGATAGCTCCAGAATTCAAGAATGTAAATATATAACTTTCCAATCTACCGCCGCTATATAGAATCATATTCTGATTCACTTATATAATTAACAGTTTGTCTATTATTGATTTTTAATAACAAATCTTTATGCATAAAATGAAAAATGACAACTAATAGTAGTAGAGATTGTCATCTTTGCTGAAGATACCTGTATGCAATACTCATAGGAACATGAACTGTCATTTTATCTGGATTTCTATCATACATAGCATAAATTGATCCAAGGTCAATTTCATTAAAAGATAAGTTAATTACTCCATTGCTTACTTTGACATTCTTTGCTAGCATTACTGGAATATCGATCCTCGTCTTTGTTTCGTCAATTTTTGTGGGATCGACATATATTTTGATATCTGATGCAATGATGTTAAAGCCTAATAATTCATATTTTAAATTTGTAATATTGTATTCAGCAGACTTGTATTTGCTAACTATATCTTGCTTTATTTCATCATTTGGAAAAATTTGACTGGCATCAAGGTCAACTATAAATTCAAGATTCTTAAACTGTTTTATAAAATAGCGATAAGTATTAGCTGCTAAATCAAATGGATCAATTTTACTAGGTGGCTGTTCTTCTTCTCCTGCTGCGGTCGCCCCGTATACTAAATGTAGGCTATGTGTGCTAGAAAATGAAGAAAATAATAAGATAAAGCATAATAAGAATAGATTGGCACCCAACTACATATGATAGAAAAACATAATATTTGAACTATTTAAAATTTTATTACCCATTGATATCAGAAGGCAAAAACAATGACTACTATGAAAGGCAAGTCATGATTTTAGCAATCACAGAAGAGGAGTTGCACAATTGTTGCATAAGTGTCTTCTCATAGACCTGATAAGTGTAATTAACAAAGCCAGAAAAACACAGTTTTTATATAGCTAATAATTAATAGTCGCAATATAGGATCGTATGGTAGTGACGCAAATATCTTCCATAACAAACCTTTCTATATGATTTCTTTCCACATGATTCAATAATGACAGGACCTGTCTCATTCCCAAAGATATTAGAGGCAAAAGATATAGATCTAAGATTTATCATTAGCACCAAAAATCTACCTATTACTATACAACAAAGTACAAGCCAATTCCATATCGTATATACATGTATAATTGCCGCTGAGACTATACTAAATATGATTCGGCAGTAGATTACAAGCGGTGGTAATGACAATGATATAATGGTAGCGCATGCTCTTGGTAGCAGGTGATTTTTTAATTTCTCAACACATTATTGAGATTACTTTGTTAAAGGTTCATAACCATTATGGCTCAGAAAGACGGATCGCAACAAAAAATATAGGAATATAAAGAATGATCTGCCTGGCTAGTTTCGAATAAGGTCACCTAATTTGTATGTATATCTTTATACTTATCTAACAATGTAGCAGAAGAAGATGCATTTTTATTTCCTAATTAGTGATATGCTTATTAGGGGGTTGGTCGAAGATTGATTGACATAAAGCCCGATCAGCTTCAAAAAGATCAGATAAAAGTTGTTTGGTAAAAACAAAATAGCAAAAATAAAAAGAAATCGTAATAATTCTAAACTAGTACTTCCCTGTAATTCGTTAGACCAAGGTACTACAGCATTTATGCACTGGTTAAGTTCTGAAGAGAAACAATCTACAAATAATCCCATTATTTTAAAAGAATTTGTTAACAATAAGTATGCCATACTATATGATAACAATCTTGCCGATGATGTAATTGTTCAATCACATGCTGGAATACCACAATGTAAGACATGTCATACGGACGACTGTGCACACGTTGGATTTACAATATGTGTTGAGCAAAAATATGACAATGATGGCACACTTGAATAGAGAGAGAAATACTACAAGCATTAGAATCTATTTTTAACTAAATTTATTATTTTATTTTAAATATCCTTTATGTTGAGTATCGAATATTCTAAATGGAATTGATAATATACTGACATAAAAATGTGATTAAGTCATTGCGCCATCCATTGATAGCAAGAATCTAAATATCAATTGCCTCGTTATGCATGCTGAAACGTCAAATTCTAACTCAATATCAAAACAAGATAAGCAAACTTTCTCCCAGCCTTATCATCTCCTAAATAATCTATAACATGCTCCTAATCGCAAACGGAAATATCTATTTATTTACATTATGCATATTTTATTACTAGAAATGACAATAGAGCATTGATAGCCAATTATCACTATTATTATGTTATAAACAAAGATGTTGTTGTAGATAATTTCAATTTTTCACTTGTGTCATATCAATGGATCCATTTTTCCACCGATCATTGTCATAAGATATATCAGCATATTCTGGCTATCTGACAAGAGACAATATAGTGTGACTTTAGAATTAATGCCGTCGACAAAATCCAATAAATTACCTTCTTCGTTACCTCCATATAATGGAATTAACCAATAGCGTGAGCATTCATTGACTGAATTTGACAAGGAAATAGTAACAAAAACAGCAAAGACAGATTATCCTATAAATGATATAATAGCAAGAAGATGGAGCGCAAGAGCATTTTCTACAAGACCTGTAGAAAAATCGAAATTGTTGTCTATTCTTGAGGCTGCTAGATGGGCTCCATCTTCACGTAACGAACAACCATGGCGCTACCTTATTTTTACAAATGATAATCTAGAAAAATTAAATTTAGCTCAATCGGTTTTAAATGAAATAAATGATTATGCCAAAAGAGCTCCAATCCTCATTTGTGCAATGACAAGAAAGACGTATTCAGATAATGGAAATCACAATCGACTTTATTTTCATGACCTAGGAGCAGCAAATGAGAATATGTTCCTTGAGGCGTTTAACCAGGGTCTAATTATGCATGAAATGGGCGGCTTTAATGTACAAAAAGCTAGGGAAGTTTTCAATATACCGGAAGAATTTGAAGCGGGGGTCATGATAGCAATAGGATATCAGGATTCACACTTGGTATTACCAGCAAGACTAAGAGAGAAGGCATTTGCACCTAGGCAAAGAAAACGGTTGTCAGAAATTGCATTTCTTGACGAATTAGGAAAGGGAATAGTATGAAGAAAGATAATACCGTAAAACATTTGAATATTAATTTGTGGAAATCCATATGTTATCACGATATTAAAATGATGAATGATGCTTGCAGTCATTTTGGAGCTAATCAAAACACACAGGTCAACAGTAAGGGTTATGGAGTGCAAATAAAGTAGATTATCTTAGTAGGAATTTACGTATAATTTTAATATGCAGTCATCCTGTTACTCCAAGAAAATTTGTCTGAATCTATGCCTTAGAATCATAGAAGGGATAGAACTTTTTGATAGGCAGTTATTCTAGGAAGAGTCTGCATACATTTTTCACGCTTCCTTCTTTGCCGCAGACAGTGCACTCTAATGAACTGTTGCAATTCATCGTAAAAAATATCCGTCTAGTATTCGAAAATATTGTTACTTGTTCTTGATTTGTAAACTTTCAGATCAACTGATTGTTAGACTATTACGTTTCTGTTGATTGGTAATGTCTTCAGTAGGTCCACTTTAACTTTTGTTGTATAGAGTACTGTGAATGTATCATAACTTATGATTGTATCTATCTCTCGTTGAACTAGCCGTCGTGTGCAAATCGATATGCTAATATGAGTACGCGTGTACTTTGTGTTTTTACGGCATCAATGTGTACAGCTTTTTGATAATATTGAAGTTATAATGTTTCATCACTTTTCTTCTAAAATTCGATTAGATGTTTATCTTTCACACTTGAATGTATGTGCCTAAACTAAGAAGATCGATTAGGAATAAATATATTATGAATCTGAACAGATTCTTTGCAGGTCTTCATTAATCATTAAAAAAAATTAAATAAAATACGGAAATTTAACGAAATTGGACTTCTCATACAGTAAGATAGTCTCTGTAACGACTCAATTTTTTTTTATCTATGAAGGAATGAAACGATTTAGTAGGACTTTATTGCGTCGGAATAAATGTTGAGAAATATACAATCTTTTTATTATCTAGCTCTACTGAAGCAACGCAAACCGATTCTTTCGACTTTTAGTTAATTTTCCTATGATAGGAATAGGATAACTACAGTTTTTGCAGCAATTATTGTCATCTAGGTTCCATGAGCCAATACTAAATCCGTAACGCTGTATAGCAATATTCTTGCACTCTGGACAATATGTGTGTTCTAGTGGATGTCCTGGAACGTTTCCAATATAGGCATATCTTAATCCTTCTTCTTTTGCAATAGCGTGATGCTTTTCGAGTGTCGCAATTGGAGTATTATCAAATTCAATCATCTTATAGTCTGGATGGAATCGTAAAAAGTGAATAGGAGTATCTGGTCCCAGTTCATTGTACACAAACTTACATAGTTTTCTTGCAGATTCTAAATCATCTCCAACCTTTGGAACAATAAGATCTGTAATTTCAGTATGAATGCTTGACTTGTCCCTTATTTCCTTTAATGATTGAAAAATTGGTTCAGAATTTGGAATTCCAATATACTGTCTTACAAATTCCTGTTTTCCACTTCCCTTAAAATCTACTGTTATACAATCTAAGAATTTGCTCATCAAATTAACTGATTCAGGAGTATCATAGCCATTTGAAACAAAAATATTAAAAATACCCCTCTTGTGAGCTTCCACACCACAATCTTTTGCAAATTCAATAAAGATAGAGGGCTCATTATATGTATAAGCAATTCCTTGTGCACCATGGCTCACTGCGGTATCTACGACCTGCTCAGGAGTCATTTGAATGCCTTCTATCTTGCGACGCTGTGAGATATCGTGATTCTGACAATATTTACAAAGCCAGTTACAGCCTGTGGTAGCTATTGAGAATATAGCAGTACCAGGCCTATAGTGTGTTACTGGTTTTTTCTCTATCGGATCGACATTACCTGCAATAACCCTACCATATACAAATAAATGCAATTTGTTCTCAACTACTCCTCGAATGCCGCATAAACCACTTTTACCTTCAGGTATTTCACATAATCTAGCGCATGCAGTGCATTTTATCCTACCATTTGGAAGTTTATAGTAGAGTTCAGCTTCTTTACCTAGCATTTCGTTTCGTTGCAATGTACCTTTAACTATCAATACAATCTTATAAAATATTATCGAAAAGGAGGAAAGACTCAAGCAATAATTGATATAGATTTGACCAAATAAAGTGTAAATACATTCCTGTGGCTGTATTAATTGAATTAAAATTCTATAACTGCAGAATTTCCATTATATTACTATTGTTATTATTGTTATACACAATAGAAGAAATATAGAGATCACAATAAAACATACCAGTTATGGATTATACTCTTATACTTTATTGGGGGTTCTATCTTATAGAATGCACCAAAAGCATTATCAATGTTTGTAGTAGTGAGGCGTCTTATTATAGTACAATGATGATGCATATTTTAAGTAAATGCTCAGTCAAAGATAACTAAAACAATATTAATTCTGTCTTTAATAGAAACAGTATCCAATAATAATGTTAGACAATTCACATCTGTCTTTGTTTTTGAACCTTCTGGGATTAGGTCTCGAGGTTATCGGATTTGCCTGGATATTGACAAAGGAAATAAAATGTAAAGATCAACAATCAAATTTATTAAGGCCGACACAACACCTAGATGATATCGAAAGTCCTATAATAAAACTGGTGGATTTAGAGAGGCAAGCAGTAAACGATTTGGATAATACAATGTACGCTCCTATCGCTATTACTTCTTATATGGGTGGTAGAATGCCAAGAACTAAACTTACAGGTATACAATTAATCGCTTTGGGTTTTTTTATTCAGATGGGTGCGTTATTTTTCTGATGTGGATTCTGTCTGGTTATCTCATCAATATACATAATATGATTGTAGATAGGCTGAACTGTATGTGATATTATAGATAATGTGTCAATCATTCTTATTGATCAAACACTTTGTATGAGAGAAATTTTCAATGGGATTGAGATGTGCATTAAAGGGATTTGGCTTATGATATATATACTCTTATTATTAGTCTTTACGTACAGATGCAGAATAACAAACAACGTTCTGTATATCATATATTATAGGAATTTGTTCTGTCATAATTCTTTAGCAAGTAAATACAAATCACTCATCTGAGTTATATACCATCATATAATATCTAGAGAGAATGATAACTTTTCTCTCTTTCCTTCTCCTCCCTCCCTCCTTGGTACGTTTCAATATTAATATAAGCAAATAGTATGAAATCATGAAGATAGATGGTAGATCGTAAAGCAACTATGGAAACTGAATCCAATAATGATATTGTCCAGAAAAATAATGCAAATACCATTTCTGAAAGTTCATCACCTATTATTGATTTAGAAATCCAAGATATTGAAGGCATTGGTCCTACGACGGCTAAGAAACTCAAAGACGCTGGTATTGTCTCAGTAATGGATCTTGCAGTAGCAAGTTCAGACGAACTGGCTGTAGACCTTAATTCTTCGAAGGATAGTGCTGCATCATTTATAATGGCAGCCCAGAAGCTTTTGAGAGAGTCTAATATTCTAGAAAAGGAGTTTGTTACAGCCGATGCCGCTCTAGAAAAAAGGAAATCTATGCTACGATGTTCCACTGGGTCTACAGCCCTTGATGATCTCTTACTTGGAGGCATAGAGACACAAGCTGTTACTGAGTTTTATGGTGAGTTCGGTTCTGGTAAATCACAGATATGTCATACACTATGCGCAACAGCCAGACAGCCAATTGAACAAGGAGGGCTTGATGGTAGCATTATATACATAGATACAGAGGGTACATTCAGACCCGAGAGAATAGAACAAATAGCAAGAGCAAGAGGCCTCGATCCTTCTCAGATATTGAAAAGTGTGGCGGTATGCAAAATCTATAACAGCTCACATCTGGAACTAATAATAAAAGATCTTGGTAAATATATTAATGACTTTAAGGCGAAAATGGTCATAATTGACAGTATAATTTCTCTTCATAGAGCTGAATTTGCTGGAAGAGGTACATTGGCTGATAGACAGCAGAGACTTAATAATATGCTGCACAGACT
>JBKPPX010000156.1:0-6411 GCA_046733815.1 Thermoproteota archaeon
ACATATAGCTGGAAAGGTAAGTAGTTGTGAAGAAAGGAATGTTTATGCAACACAGCTGCAGGTACAATAAAATATCTTCTGGAACCAAAGTTAGAAGAGATCCTACTTCGCAATAGCTATTTGTTGGTTTGGCATTAAATCGATAATAATAATCCTTTAACGATTACAACTATTAAGTCAACAGGTATGTATTTTCCATTTTGTTGTTAGCGTGAATCATTTTCGATTATGAATAATAATCAGAACGTAAACGAGGTTACGTTTATGCTCTAAACAATAAAGGATATTTATAACGGAATGTAAGTTACTATGGGATACTCATCAATCAGATCTATAGACATCTATTTCATTCTATCGCACTATTAATGATAATACGAATAATTTTCCCTCTTTTTCCACTCCTTTCCACCTCTTTTTCCACTCCTTTCCACCTCTTTTTCCACTCCTTTCCAGATATCGTGGAATGTGAAGAGATGATAGAAGTTCGTCAGTAGTTATTGATATAGAGAGTTAGTAAACATATATGAATCGAACAGAACGCGATTTGTTTAGACAGATACATTAGAGTTTGATGATAGAGGAGTGGTACTCTTATAATTCATCACATATTTCTTCTCCTATTGTCACTATTGATGCTATTTCAGCCGTTCAAGCTGTTGCTGATATGATAATTCAAACTAAAGTGAGGCATTTACTTGGTTTCAGCAAGGAGCAATATTAATAAATAAAATAAACGCAAATTAAGGTGAAATATTTCTATAATGGGAAATAATCACCATCTGTAGTCTTCATTTGCTAAATTAAATATTAATGGATTTTATGATTCCTTTTATGTTACCTCTATCTTAATAAATTACGTTCTCAATTGCCATTAGTAACATCACTGATAACAGGTTTGGAGTAAGTATTTGTAATAGTACATCTCTTAGTTTCAACTGACATCACTCCACCAGAGCAATCGTCTGATAAACTTGAGTTATAACCTGATGGCCCTGTTTCAGTAATGCTATACATTCCCATATATAATTTTACAGTGGTACCAGATGAACTACCAGGGAAAGAACTCGGTGAGGGATCATTACCATGGATAGTAATTGTAAAATCAGATGGCTTCTTGTCACCACCACCCTCATTAATGACTTTTTTGGTTACTATCACCATTCCTTGTACTTGACTGTTTGAAGGTAAAGAGGATGTTTTATTTTCAGTAGATATTCTAATAATTTCATTTGGTTTTTCTCCTGCTTCTCTTTCTGCATGTGTTATAGATAATAAATCATCCTCAGATTCTGCATATATAGATGAACTAAAAAAAGCAGTTGCCATTACAGAAATAACCAAAATTAAGGTTAATGCTGAAATGGTAGCAGCAAGTTTCACAAATGACATCACTTTTATAGCCCATACAAGCTATTTTTGTCTTTACAGATAGAAAATACGTAATTGAGGTATTAATTACTCAAAATTATTATTGAAATGTGCTTTTCATTAAATTACGAATATTTCGTAAACATGTTGAATTGAACCAATGGATTTTTAATAAGATTTCTGTCAAGAGTTAATTCTTTAGTTTATAGTATACCTTTTCTTATGATTATATACTGTACAACAATTTCTTGATAAGATTTTTAGGATATATATACGACTCTATATGAGCCAAATTTAAAAAAACTTAAATCTTTCTTGGTCAAGGTAGCTATGTGAATCAAAAATCAGGCCACACTTCTATCCCTCTATTATTTATAGGAGGGCTCGCTGCTGGCGCTATAGCTATAGCAATATCCTTAGTCTTAAGGTTATTTTTTGGTGGCCCATTTATCCCTGAAATTGCATCTCAGACTTTATTTTCACTTACACCTGGACAAGTCGAATCACAAGCTGTGGAAACGTTTGGTTCACTTGCTAAATATTCTGCTTTTATTGGTGCCATTATTGTTAATCTTATACTGTATGGTGTGATTGGTGTATTTCTAGGCAGATTGCGTAACAAGTTCCCTTGGAAAGGATACGTAGGATATGCCGTACAGTCTTTATTATTTAGCTACATCATTTTGCTTGCCGTGACTATCTTGCTCGTGACTTTTACCGAAGGCCAGACAAATACGATTTCAATTCCATTTTTAGTCATTTACCTTTTTCCACCTCATGTCGCGTTTGGCTTTATCTTATCCTCCTTCTATGAAAGAATAGTAATTGCACGTCCATCGTCAACTATGATTACCGATGAAAAAGAATCTGATCGCAAGACAGAGATAGATAATAAGAAAAGAATATTACTTCGTGCTGGTATTGCATCAGCAGTTGCGTTGCCCATTCTATATTTTGGATTAAATAATATTTTATCTCCTAGACAAACAGTACAACAGCAATCTCCTTCATTATTACTATCACAATTACAAAAATCAAAGTCCATACCCTCAGGCTTCAAGGATTCAAGACTCTCCTCTCTTCTTGAATCTGAAATAACACCAACTGATTTATTCTACAGAATAGATAAAAACGCCATAGTCCCTGTGGTTAATGCACAAGCTTGGAAGCTAACTTTAAAAGGGCTAGTAGACAAGCCTTTAGAAATCAATTACGACGAGCTAAAAGATATGCCTTCAATAGAGCAGTTTGCTACGCTCGAATGCGTAAGCAATAAAATAGGAGGCGATTTGATCAGTACGGCAATATGGAAGGGAGTACGCTTAAAAGACCTTCTTGGGAAGGCACAAGTCAAGCCAAGCGCAAAATATATCGTATTTAGATGCTCCGATGGTTACGATGTTGGAATACCTTTGGATGTGGGGCTTTTAGATGGCACCATATTGGCTTATGATATGAATGGTGCTGCTCTTACTTCTGAACATGGATATCCTGTTAGGGCCATAGTCCCTGGGATATACGGAATGATGAATGCGAAGTGGCTAACTGAGATAGAGCTAGTCGACAATGTTTATGAAGGTTATTGGCAGAGGAAGGGCTGGACTAATAGAGCTAAATACAATACTCATTCATTCATAGTTATTCCCGATAGTGCTCTTGTCAGAAAAAGATTTAGAAATCTAGAATCTTCAAATAAAGTGCTAAATGGAAGAGTGCCAGTTGGTGGCATAGCCTTTGCAGGAGACAGAGGAATATCGAAAGTTGAGGTGAGCATAGATGGTGGTACTAGCTGGAAAGATGCTCAAATCAAAGACCCACTATCACAATATACATGGGTTCTGTGGGCCACCGAATTGGATTTGAATGATAAAGGTAATTACAAAGTCGTAGTCAGAGCCACTGATAAGACTGGAAAAGTCCAGACAGCTGAGTTACAAAATCCATTTCCAAATGGAGCAACAGGATATCATACTATTGATACATAACAAAGGCTCAAGTTAGTTCAATACTTTAGACAGTGATCTTCTACTCTGTTCGTATTTTTGTTGATGTCAAATTCTAAAATTAATCGACAATTTCACTAAGATATACAATATTGAATATAGGCTGGAACAGAAAGAAGAGCGATGACTTGCGATAAAAACACTTTAACACAATCAAGCTTTCACTATCAACTAGTATATCAAAGATAAGACTAATTCCTACCAGTGATATAATAATATGCCAGTTATATCTTCTACCTCTTTTGGAGCAACTAAACCTGATAGTAAAAGTAATGCCGATAATCATATCACACACACTATCTATCAGTTAAAACAAGAGTAGATATGTAGCAGCAGGAGCTGATTCCATCTTCAAATCCTATCTAGAGTTATAAAGACTCACTGCAAAAATAAAGGAGCAGGTAAAATATTAACTCATTAATGACCATGCCCTGGCAACATCTTAAAGATATGCAGCATTCCCGGAAAGAGTGAATCAAGAGATTCCGAAACTGCTTTAACACTCCCTGGAAGATTTATTATTATTGTATTTCCTCTAACGCCAGCTAGTCCTCTTGAGAGCATGGATAAAGGTGTCCTTCTCTGTCCATGAGCTCTAAGTGTTTCGGCAACTCCAATCAGCTCTTTTTCTATTACCTTCATAGTTGCCTCTGGAGTTACATCACGAGGACCAATGCCTGTACCTCCACTTGTTACTATAAGATCAACCTTAAGTTCATTGCAAAGTCTATTAAGATGGGACTCAATGAGATCTGCATCATCGGATATAGCCTTGTACTCCACAATCTCAAGTCCATTCTTAATGAGTCTGTCAATTACAAACTTACCTGATCTATCGACTCGCTCTCCTCTGGACACAGAATCGCTAATGACCAATACGGCAGATCTAAGTTTTTTATCAAATCTCTCATAGAAATCTTTGATACCCCCACTCTTACTTAGAAGTTTAACAGATTCTATTATTAACGAATCATCTACAGGCTTTAACATATCATATATTGTCAATGCAGCTATGGATACAGCAGTTAAGGATTCCATCTCTACACCTGTCTTCCAGATACTTTTTATTTCTGCGATAATTTCAATGGACTCTTCTTTTAATAACACATCGACTTTAATATGATCTATAGGAATAGGATGACAGTAAGGTATTAATTCCCACGTTCGCTTTGCTGCCATCGTAGCAGAAATCCTCGCAGCATCAACAATGTTACCTTTAGGTGATTTTCCTTCCTTGATCAGGGTCATCGTTGAAGAATCTAGTCTTATAATCGCTTGAGCAGTTGCTAACCGTAAAGTATCTGGCTTATCACTAACGTCAAACATGCCTCGTCCTTTCACTTTCTTCAGAGTCACGTTTAATTAAGACGCCATCAGTCCATAATGCACCTAACTCTGATACTTCCTTCTTCCAGATTGGCACTCTAGATTTAATACTCTCAATGCCATATCTGCATGCTTCAAAGGCTTCTTTACGATGCTCTGATGATACAGCAACTGCCACGCTTATATCACTAACATTTAGATTACCTGTCCTATGTATAGCCATGAATTTTTTAACATGCCATCTTTTAGCTACTTCACTTTCAATTTCTAATAGGATTTCTTCTGCCATTTCCTTATATGCTTCATAGTAAAGTTCAGAAACCCTGCCTTTGTCATTATGATCTCTTATACTTCCTGTAAATACTGCCGTTGCACCCGCGGATCTATCCTGGACTTCCATCCATACTTTGAAGACATCAATCGGACCTTCTGTTATAGAAATCATTTCATTTTAACCTCCGCTAATAGGTGGCAAAAGCGCTACTTCATCTAAGTGATTCAAAGCAGTGGTATCATCTGCTACTTTATGATTAACTGCAACAGCAAATTGAATCTTTGTTGAGAGTAGTGGCGGATACAACTCTAAAATTGCTTTTCTAAGATCACGAACTGTTGTCATTTGATCTGTCAATTTTAACCTTATCGTGTCTTTACCCATAATTTCTCTAGATGATCCAAACAATTTCACATCTATAGTCAGGTCCAACTCTTCCTTTGTCATGCCTTATCCACCTATTCTATGCATGATGTTTAATGCTGGCCTTAATGCGTTGGCTCTTATAATACTTATTACACCTTCAGGTTTCTTCTTTGTGCATTCAAGAATATATTTTCCTATATCGTCGTCATTAGATTTTCCACTTCTTAACAAATTCTTCAAATCATAACCTGGATCCTCGAATAGGCAAGTGAGAAACCTACCATCAGAAGTTAGCCTGATCCTATCACAGTGTCCGCAGAATGGTTCTGTCATAGAGGGAATAAATCCTACAGTACCTTTACCATCTGAAAAGGAATAGAGCGTTGCGGGATCTGAAATATCATTGTATTGATGAACAAGCTCCTTTACATTCTTGTTTATTCTTTCGATCATCTCTTTCTTACTAAAAACAAGCTGCGGAGTCCATATACACGTTCCATCTAATGGCATAAACTCGATAAACTTGACAGTGTATCCTGTATCTCTTGCAAATCTTGCAAAATCCACAACTTCATCATCATTCCATCCTCTTATAATAACTGTATTTATTTTTACTTTGAGTCCAGCATTATCAGCTGCTTTTATAGAGTTCAAAACTTTGTTAACACCATCTGCTCCAGTCATAGCTTTAAACCTATCAGATCTGAATGTATCCAGACTGATGTTTACACCTTCTAGTCTGGCCCATTTTAGCTGTTTGACCTTATCACGAAGCAAAAGTCCATTTGTTGTCATATTGATTGATTTGATTCCATTTATCCTTGATAATGCACTAATCAGATTTTCTATTTTATCTCGGACAGTAGGCTCTCCTCCTGTCACCCTTATCTTTTCTATACCTAGATTGACAAAGATGGTAGTCAGTCGAACAATCTCGTCATAACTTAAAACATCAGTCTGTTCAAACCATTTGGTATTATTATGTGGCATACAATATATGCATCTCATATTACATCTATCGGTAACAGAGATCCTCAATTTTCTTGCAGTCCTGCCAAAACTATCAATTAGTTT
>JBKPPX010000157.1:0-3429 GCA_046733815.1 Thermoproteota archaeon
GAGATTGGTCAAACTTATGGCTTAACGAAGGTTTTGCCACATATTGTGAAACATTGTATTGGGAAAGTATCAAAGGATTTGATGAGTTCTGCTACAAGGTAATGAAAATTGCAGACCAATATCTCGAAGAATCAAGACACCATTATAAACGCCCAATTGTAACAAGAATATACAAACATCCTGATGATCTGTTTGACAGTCATTCTTATGAAAAAGGTGGTTGCGTGTTACATATGTTACGTAACGATATTGGTGACAATAACTTTAGAAAATCTATAAATAACTACCTCGTTACATACAAAAACAACACTACCGAAACTGCCGACTTATGTAAGATTGTTGAAGATGTCTCAAGAAAAAGCATGCGTAAATTCTTTGATCAGTGGGTTTATAGATCAGGTCATCCTAAACTTGACATAGAATTTTATCTAGAAGAGTCACAAGCAATAAAAATAAAAATTACACAGATGCAGCAAGAAGAAAGTGACGATGGAAATAGTAATACTAATTATTGTGATCTATTTGAGTTCACTCTTGATATAAGAATAGTTTTTTCTACTGTTACTTCTGATATCGAAAACAAATATAATAATCTAGAAAAAATGATTCAGATATCTCAAAGAATAACAGAGCACTCAACTGAAATTCCAAAGGATGCAAGAATAGAATGGATATCAATAGATCCGCAATTAAAAATATTAAAAGAAATAAAGTCGGTAAAAATTACAAATGAAACTAATGAATTTCAACTCGAAGAGATGCTCAAGAATCAATTACGTAAGGGAACATCAATAATTGAAAGAATAGAAGCCGCACGATTGCTCAAGAATCGATATTCAGACAATATAATAGATGAATTACAAAATTCAGTTATAGCAGACCGTTTTTATGGGGTATCAATAGAAGCTGCAAATACACTCGGATCGTATCATGATAAAAATAATTATGCTAAGACCAATAAAGCATATCAGACACTTTTGTCATGTCTTAATAACAAAGCAGTATTTTCCAGGTTGCATCCTGAACTTAAACAAGCAATAGTTCGAAATATAGGACGATTTGAAAGAAAAGAATCAATCAATTTGCTTGAATCAATATTATATCAGCAAAATGAAAGCTATTTTCTTCGAGCAAATGCCGCGACAGCAATTGGAAAAAGTATCAAGAATGAGATATCATCGCTTGATAATATAAAAAAAGAAAAAATATTATCTCTATTGAAAGAGAATGTAAAAAGATCTGTATCATTTCGAAATGTTATTGCAAGTGGTGCTGTTGATGGATTAAAAGAATTTTCAAAAGATAATGATAAAGATATTGTAGTTGATATTGCAAACTTCCTTATTGAAAACACTGATTCTAATAATGAATACTTCAAAAGGTTAGCCGCGACTTCTGCTTTATCCAAATTTCTACAGACAGCAAAGAATAATGGTGATGATAATCAGGAAGAGAAGAATGCAAAGCTAGAGAAAATGAATCAAAAAGTATCTAACCAGCTTTTGAGATTATTAAAAGACAAACGACGGAAAGTAAAAATCAATGCTTGTAAAGCATTTGCAGACAATGATGCTAAACCATCTAGGCCAGACGCTAAAATATTTGAAGTGATAGACGCTTTGATATATGTTGCCGAACACGATTTGGATGGATTTGTAAGAAGAGAGGCTGAAAGATCTGCCAATATTATGAGAGAATGGATAAAAGAATGGTCAAGTAAACCGCCAATTTTAGATATCAAGATTAGGAAAGAGTAAAAATATTTACACTAAATTCTAAACAAGCTTTTGAGATTATCTTAATAGGGAGATATCCTAAAAGGAGATGAATAAAAAATATTTTAAATGTATATATTTGCTTTGCATTAACTTTAGAGACTCAATCTCTATCAGGATCGGGGATAAAGACAAAATATTGTTAGAATTCTGAAAAGTGTTGAAGATTATTATTGTTTCCCTAAAACGCCATAATTATTGTGGTCACTATGACTTTCACAATTTTGTAACTTTAGGCTATAATGCCAACGTCGTTGGAGAGCTTTTTCTTTATTCTATTGTTACTTTGCTCACTCTTAATATATTATATGCATTATTGTAATTTAATACAATATGAAAGAAATAACAGTGGCGTTAACAATTCTTGTTATTGTTTCATTAACAATAATGATACCTGTATTTGCACAAACTACTCAAGGAAGTGATACAGAAGAAAATAAACCAGAATCTACTTCTGGTAATATAACAACGCCGATAAAACCACAGGGAACGTCTATAGGAGTTGCAAATGATACTTCAGTATCCAAATGATAAACATAAACAACTTCCGATAATATGATAGAATCAATAGTGCCAGGATAAATATACTTAGACCAAGAATAGACTTTTTTATTTCACATAATATTTTGATTTATATAACATTAAATTGTAAATAAGTATATAAATTGGCTTGCAAAATAGAGTCAAATTTGTTTCATGCGCCGCCATATCTTTAAATTTTTTTGACGCTAGACAGTAATGTAATTGTTGTATTTCAGAAGATAGATCGGATGTCTCCTTAACTTCAAAAATACCTACAGATTTTACATTCAAATCTATTATACTAAAAATATTGCCATGCTGCCAGTAACCAACATCTATGCTTGATACAGTTCTATACAGATGCTGCAGTGATTGACAATAAGTGATACCAAATAGATATTTTTCTTTATCTTATTATAATATTTCTTTTCCGCTATCTGACTAACCTATCTATCTTATCTGCTATTAATATAAAAAATACTCCAAAAAAGTGAAATATTTATACAGATAGAATTCTTTTGATTATAAATAAAAATGTCATATGTTCATCAGACTATAATTATAACTAACTGCTAATGAGTGTGCTTTCTTCTATGACAAGGAGTACATAATACCTCACAGTTTGAAAGTTTATTGTTAGACCTATCACCATTTTTATGATGGAGATCCGATCCATAAGCTTCTAATTTTCTTTTACACATAATACACTTGCCTTTTTGCTTGCGAATAATATGTCTTTTTACAGCTTGTGTGAAATGTCTTCTTTTTTCCTTCTTTGTAGATCTTGAAACCAGTATTATTACTGCGATAATCCATAGTAATACTGCAATAATTTTCTGTTCTGCTGGACTTATATCATAATCAGCCCACCAAGTCGTACTTGAAAACCATGAAAGGCAGCTTGCAAATCCAAGGATAATTGCTACAGCTACGCAGAATCTTTTTCTTCTCTTTATATATGCCAGAAGCAAGCTTACAATCAGCATTATAAAAAATATGAGAGATGAACTAAAGCCAGCATTGCATATTTGTTGTAAAGGTTGTGATAATATTGGTAGTTGCGACATTGCTGATGCTCTTTGCACAGCAAATAACAAAGACAATAAAGCTAGTGCTAGAATTACTCGATAGA
>JBKPPX010000158.1:0-5836 GCA_046733815.1 Thermoproteota archaeon
ATCAGTAAATAGTATGACGGCCTTATCGTCTTCAACCACTACGATTGCCTTACTATATTGCATCTGAATTAATACGTGTTTTATTTATTATTCTATTTTTTAGTTTACTGATGCCAAGTATGTTTTTTAAATTTTTTGTCATGTTTACTACTACTACTACTCTTATGTCTTAGTTTTTCATAATTATGACTTCTACTTTGGTTATAATTACCACTACTGCCACTTTGACGTCTATTTCTATTATATCTTTGTCCATATCTTCTGAACTTTCTTTCTCTGCCATATGATCGCTGTTGTTGATGAGTAATCGGGATGGATATTCCCATTTCATCATTAAGTTTGTGTATTGGTTGTCTGGTGTTTCTCAGAATCCTTTCAAAGTCTTGTATTCTCTGTGGTATTACTAAAGATATAGCTTTACCAGTAGCACCAGCTCTAGCAGTTCTTCCAATTCTATGGAAGTAAATCATAGGCTCATAAGGCACGTCATAATTGATTACATGACCCACTGCTGGAACATCAATACCTCTTGCAGCAATATCAGTTGCTACCAATACATTATCAAGACCTTTTCTAAATCTGCTCATTGCAATATTTCTTTCTTTTTGTGAGAGATCTCCATGAATTGTAATTACTCTGAATCCTTCGTCTTTTAGTTCCTCTGCAAGTCTTTGTGTTCTTTGTTTGGTAGCAGCAAAAACAATTGTTTGTTCTTCATCTGTATTTTCATTCTTAATAAAATTACAAAGATGTCTGAATTTGTCTTTTTCAGGGACTATGAGATAAGATTGCTCTATGGTATCAAGGCTCAACTCTTGTTCATTTAATCGTACTTTTTTAGCATCCTTTTTCATATATTCTTGTGCTAGTCTTAATATTGGAGGAAGCATAGTTGCTGAAAATAGACAAGTCTGCCTATTTTCTTCCTTTATATAAAACAGTATAAACTTTATATCATCGATGAATCCCATATCAAGCATTCTATCAGCTTCATCTAAAACTACATAATTAACTCTATTCAAGTCTATTGACTCTTGCTTTATGTGATCAATTAATCTTCCAGGAGTTGCAACTACTATCTGTGCATGTCTTCTTAACTGATTATGTTGAAGACCAATGCTTTGTCCTCCATATATGGCAACAGTTCTAATTCCAGTGTATTTTCCAAATTTATTAATCTCATTTGTTACTTGTACTGCCAGCTCCCTTGTTGGAACAAGTATTAGTGCTTGAATCGGACCATTTCGTCTAATTTTTTGTAATATTGGAAGAGAAAAAGCAGCAGTCTTGCCTGTACCAGTATGTGCTTGACCTACTACATCTGAACCCTTTAAGATAAGGGGGATAGCTTCTTCCTGAATAGGAAAAGGTATTTCAAATCCAATTTCCTTAAGTGCTTTGACTATTTCTTTACTTAATCCTAATTGTTCAAACGTTGCTGCTGTCATGGTTTTATGTCTAGACTCTCATTGTACTAGATACACCACAAATGCCATAAGTATTCACCATTTTGTCTCAATGAATATCCTGATCTTTTAGCCGCTGTATTTGTAGCTCCAGGATATTGAATAAATGGTGCCCATATAATAACAGGATTATTTAGTTGGCATCAAATGGTTCAGTTTAATACATAATTACAAATAAACATAATACGGTAGTTTATTAGACTATTATAATAAATAAAAAAGTGGTGATATCTCAGATATTTAATTTAACTTTAATTGTTATTATTTTGATTCTTTATTTTGTGAGAATAGTATTTTATGACCCTAAGATTTCTTCCGAGGAGCAAGCCTACTCCTAATACAAGAAGAAAATCAGTAACTATTAACGACAATGTTGTTAACTCCGATGTAGTGGTTATCATTGGTCTGTTAATTGTAACTATGTCTCCTTGCTGATTAAGAGTCACTTCTTGATAACCTATAAAAAGGAAGTTGATAGCAATCCGTATGCTCAATGCTATTACATATAACAGATAGAGCACTATGCCTCCTTTTACATAAACATTGATAGAATCCTGTTTCCAAAATAGAAGGTTTCTTTTGGAATACACATATGAAATATATGTAGATATCAGAGCTGCCAAAGCATAAGGAATTGCGTATGTGACTGGCACAGCTAACGAGAAGGAGTTATAGATTAGGAAAGAAGTAATGGCTATATAATATGCAGAGAATAGAATTGACTTTCTTATGCTTATCTTTGTGCCCTGTAACACCTTTCTAATCCTAATAACAATTATAATAGAAGTAATTGCGAATGATGTTATAAAAGCAACAGCATAAATGGCAGTAATGTATTCCTGACTGTCATCAAGTAATATCAAAATATTCTAAATGAGTTGGATATATTTTATTATAAAGGTTATTTCTATCATCTAAGAAACATTGTAAGGAATTATAGAATTATTTTTATTTTATTTGTTGTGGCAGATATACAAAGCCCTCAGCTAACCATCAAAGGAAGTGATGGGTCTATCTATCCCATTATTAATAAACAAAAATGTTCACACACAAATTTTATATGCTACGTGCATAATAGAGCTGCACAAAACCAATAACGGAGAGGACATCGATAGATTATGGGCTGATATATAAACATTGTAATGGGTATCAGCACAAATACTTACTCTACTGCGACAAGAGTCAGCTATAAAGACTTAACAGCACATTTTTATTTTCCGTAAAGTAGACTCAATATAATATAGTTTTTCAAAAATGGTTCTATACATTTGAAGAGTCAACAGGACTCAGATTTTTATTGTTAAAAGTTATTAATTGTAAATAGTCTTATTATTAAGAGACATGTATATGTATTTAAACAACTTAATAAAAATGGTTGATGTGCATTGACAATCGTAAGCGTATCCCTAAATGAAGAAATTTTAACTGAAATGAGTAAATTGCAAAAATCACTTGGTTTCACAGGAAGGTCTGAAATTATAAGAGCATGTGTTAGAACCATGTTATCGGAAGAAAGAAAGAGAGAAGAGCTAACTGGCGAACTTCATGCCATTTTCTTGGTAATACATGATGAGAAATCCGATGATGAAATCAACGAAATGGGACACGCATACGACAAGCTGATAAATACACATTTACATAATAAGATTGATAAAGACAGATGCCTTGAAATATTTGTTCTCAAAGGAAATGCTAATCAGATAAGAGATATGACAAAGAGATTTCAATCTAACAAGAAAATGGATAACGTTAAGTTAATTCCATTGTAAGGACCAAATCTATTGTCGTCTTTTCGTTTGTTGTAATTTAATTTGAAAAAGATTAAAGTAGCAGAAGGATATCTTATTAAATAGTTTATAAATACTAGCCTTATTATTATTATTAACATAAGTTTATAGGGTTAATAACTAATGTGTGGTATTATGCGAAAAGTTAGTAATCTGCTACTTGGGCTCTTGCTCATAAGTATTTTATTAGTATCAAGCTCAGGTGTTGTATTTTCCAATAATAGTAATAGCATCAACCGTCCCACTCCTGCAGAAACACCGAACGTGAGCACGTCTACGCTAAAGGTTGTAGCATCTTTCTTTCCAGTATACGAATTTGTAAGAACAGTCGGAGGAGATAAAGTAGACGCATCTGTCCTTATACCCATAGGTGTAGAACCACACGATTTTGACCCTACTATTCAACAGATTCAAGTTGTTGAATCAGCTGATATATTAGTATACAATGGAGCAGGCATGGAAACAATGTGGATAAACAAATTAAATCCAAAGTTTGCACTTGATACTAGTAAGGGTCTAAATTTGCGTGAAAACAATGATCCCGAAATTCATGTACCAACAGATCCACACATTTGGTTGGATCCTATCTTGGCTATACATCAAGTTGAAAATATTCGTGATGGACTGATAAAGGTTGATCCAAAGAATGCAGCATACTATGATCAGAATACTGACAAATTCATAGGTCAGCTTAAGTCTTTGGATGCTTCTATAAGAGGTAACCTATCTGGCTCTAACTGTGCAAAGAGAGATTTTATAGCATTTCATGATGCTTTTAGCTACTTTGCAAAAGAATATGGTTTAAATCAACACAGTATTAAAGGCTTAACGCCAGAGGGTGAAATACTTCCACAAAGATTAGTAGAGGTAGTACAGCTAGCAAAGAATCTTGAAATAAACGTTATTTATTCTGAAGATTTAATTGATCCCCGCTCAGCTCAGGTAATTGCAGATGAAATTCCTAATGGAAAGGTAGTAGTGCTAAGTCCAATAGAAGGTATAAAATCACAAGAACAACAATTAGGGATTGGATATCTAGAAAAGATGTATCAAGATCTATCTGCTTTAAAGGAAGGTTTACAATGCAAGAAGTAGTCTCTATCAAAAATGTATCTAATAGTTATGGTCATTCATCATGTTCTTTTGCATTGGAAAATATTTCATTTAGTGTAAATCGGAGTGATATACTTGGAATAACAGGTCCTAATGATACAGGTAAAGGCAAGCTCTTTAGATATATGCTTGGATTAGTAGATGATTATAGAGGAGAAATTACAATATTTAGCGAGAATATTAAAAAATAAAGAATCCCTTCAAAATACAGGATATACACCGCATCAAAGACTAATTGAGAGTTTCCCGGGTCAGTACAGGAAATTGTATCAGTGGAAATTGTTGGAAGAAATAACAAACCCAAGTCTAAGCAAGAAGACGTAATTTCTACGATCAAAACTCTGGAATTAGAGAATCTAGAAGATATGCTAATAGGCGAACTTTCTGGTGGACAACAACAAAGAGTGCTCATCGCAAAAGCCCTGGTAAATTACACCAAGTTATTGATATGAGATGAATCCACTACCAGAGTTGATGTAGAACACAAAACAAATTCTATTCGCTTCTAAAGACGTCGTTAACCAAAAGAATAAAGTCACCATAACATTGTGTAGTCTCCATTATCTATCATTAGTATAATGAATTCTTTCATTCTTCCTTATGTAATTGTGTGCATTTTCTCTACCTAATTCTTCTTGTTGTTTGGATTTGTTGACTTTATTATTATTATCAAGTGAGCTATGCTATGAAATTTGTTTTGTTAACCAGTCAATCATTTTTTATGTCGTAAAAGCAGCAGCAACAACGCCATATTCAATGGTTCGGTTGGAAATGGTTCTCCTTTAGCATCAATTGCTACTGCGGTAGCATACTTGTAACAGTCATTTAGCATCTTTTCAAATAATTCCCTATCCTCTTATGAAGACAGGCTATCTGAAAACTCCCCATGATTCAATTTCTTTGATTAACATTCTTTTGTTGATTCAATTGATGTGGTATTATTAGAGGTAATTATATTATTTTTAAGACAGTCTAACGCATTCTGTGCTTTCCTAATTTCACTAATTAAACGAGATGCATCAGCTGCAGCCGTGTGGATGAATATAGATGCTGATATCGTGTTTATAATATTATTCTAGCATAATTTTACATGTATATTACTAATATGTGATACTACAAAGCTTTTGTAAAAATACATTATTGAATAGCTGCAGGTCATTACTTGATCATGTCAATTAAATAGAAATTAGATGGAATCTTTTGCATAGTGAGAAATGGTATCGTAAACACTTCACTATGTTATTGCATATTAACTGCCAAAAAATAAATCAATAAATGAAATCTATGTGTAGTTACCTTGTTGATATTTGAATTTAACTCGATTTCTAAATTAAAGAAACTGCTTGATGACAATTGCAAAATAGAAAAGGTACAGCCATCTGTTTTTGCTTCTGATGCAGAAGTAAACATTGTAATAGTGACAATAGTATGTCCTGATGATGGGAATAGACAAACAATCAAAGCTTATAG
>JBKPPX010000159.1:0-2749 GCA_046733815.1 Thermoproteota archaeon
ACAGATATAATATGGTCCTTCAAAACTTTGTGCATGAGTAAATTTACTAACTCTACATTTAATCTGAAATCACTTGCTGATAACTCCTATAAAGCCATAGAAGAAGGCGCTTACGATGCCGAAAATTACGATTTCACAAGACATGACTCTATTAGCATGAAGAATGCCATTCTCTCTTGCTCACACGCGCCAATTATAACAGAAATTAAATTTGCGTCTCCCTCCAGGGGTCAAATTATCGCACAAACAGGAATGGATTCTATCCAATTAGCATCAAAAATGCTCTCATCTGGCTCTATTGGTCTTTCAGTTTTGACGCAACCATATTTATTCAATGGCTCTATTGACAACTTGGCTAAACTGAGGAAAAAAATTATAGTTCCAATTCTTATGAAAGATATAATAGTTAGCGAAATTCAAATAGATGCCGCAAAACGAATAGGTGCAGATTGTATCCTACTGATCAAAGCAATATTCGATCAGAACCTAGCAGAAGGTGGCTTAGAAAAACTCTCAGAATATGCATATAGAAAAGGCTTGCATATAATTATTGAAGTTCATTCAGAAGATGAATTTGCAGAGAGCCTAAAATTAAAAGAATATTACCGAGACCTAATTGGGATAAATAATCGCGATTTAAGTAATTTGAAAATTGATATCCTAACTACGTACAGATTGCTTAAAAAATATGACAAAGGGAAGAACATTATCATTAGCGAGAGTGGTATAACAAACGCAAATGAAATTCGTTATTTGAAGGAATCGGGAGCCGATGCCTTCCTAATAGGAACGAGTATCATGGAGTCAAATGATATTGCATCAAAAGTTAGGCAGCTTTATCTTTCAATTTGAGCCGTTATGATATGCCAATCTCTTAATAGTCCTTTATTCTATCCGATATTTAATATATATAATGACGACCAATTATCCTCTAGATGGTAAATTCGGAAAATACGGAGGAAAATACGTTCCCGAAACTCTAATTCCTGCAATAATGGAGTTGGAAACAGCGTATGAAAAGTACAAGAAAGATGAAGAGTTTCAGAAACAGCTTTCGTATTTATTAACGAAATACGCAGGTCGTCCTACACCATTATACTTTGCAAAAAATCTCAGTGAATTCATAGGGGGTGCGAAAATTTATCTAAAAAGGGAAGATCTTCTCCATGGTGGCGCTCACAAAATTAACAATACTCTTGGCCAGGGCTTGTTAGCAAAAAGGATGGGTAAGAGAAGAGTTATTGCTGAGACTGGTGCAGGCCAACATGGTGTCGGCACCGCGATTGCATCGTCTGTTATTGGCCTAGATGCTGAAATTTACATGGGAGCAAAAGATGTTGAAAGACAAAAATTGAATGTTTTCCGCATGCAATTGTTGGGAGCAAAGGTTCATTCAGTTGGTGCAGGGACTAAAACTCTCAAAGATGCCATCAATGAAGCCTTACGCGACTGGGTAGCTAATGTACATAACACTTACTATTTAATAGGATCAGTAGTAGGACCGCATCCTTATCCTATGATGGTTAGAGATTTTCAAAGTATAATTGGTAGTGAGATAAGGAAACAAATGCTAGAAATATCCAATCAACTTCCTGATTCTATTGTCGCATGTGTAGGCGGTGGAAGCAACGCTATGGGATCATTCTTTTCATTTATAGAAGATTCAGATGTCGCATTGTATGGAATAGAAGCAGGAGGCAGAGGAATCAGAACAGGAAGACACTCTGCCTCTCTTTCTGCTGGGACCGAAGGAGTTCTGCATGGGATGCTCACATACCTCCTGCAAGATAAATTTGGTCAAGTAACTGAGACACATAGTATTTCAGCTGGATTAGATTATCCTGGGGTGGGACCAGAACATGCTAATTTAAAGGATCTTAAAAGAGCAAAGTATTTAGAATGTACCGATGATGATGCTATTAATGCCTTTCTTATGCTATCTAAACTTGAAGGAATAATTCCAGCTTTGGAATCCTCTCATGCTGTATCGTACGCAATGGAACTCGCAAAGAAGATCGACAAAAATGAGAATATTGTAGTTACATTATCGGGCCGTGGAGACAAGGACGTTGAAGTGGTTCAACGGTATTTGAAACGTAGGAAGGGGAAAAATATGATAAGGCATTATGACACAGCAAAGTGAATAAGAGGTTTCAAGAATCATCGGGGAAAGAGAAATATGTGTTGTCTGACTTGTTATACCAGTGGGTGGCTATCCTAATATAGCTACTGCAGAAGAACATCGCATATACTTTAATAAATAATGAAGCAGACATCATTTAAACTATAATTTCATATCCTGCTCCTATTGCAGACGCGCATATTATTCAAGAAGCATCTTACCATTACTTATTAAAGGATTTACACATGATGTATCTTGATAATATCAAAAAATATTCAAAAGAAATACTCTGATATCCTAATTATTGCAATGACTTATTCAATATTGAGTTCTTGCTGAATATACATTATGATAAAAAAACTCGACTCTATGGATCTATTTTACATTATATGGTGTAAAAGAAGCAGATTCTTTGATAGTAGAAGCATCGAATTTAGCCCTTACAAGAATATCTTTCCTAAAACAACCTCGAGAATAATCGAATATATTATATGTAAATATAAACTGCATTCATATGTTCTATCATAGATTAATAACAGAAGTTCGTAAATCCTTTGGAAATTACACACGACATGTTATAAAGAATACCAAGCGAAGGTAGCCTTATGCTTCCCTGTGGGAGTTGGC
>JBKPPX010000160.1:0-3695 GCA_046733815.1 Thermoproteota archaeon
TAATTTATTTAAAGCTAAATAGATGATAGGAAGATATTTTTAGCCCTTGTAAATTAAGGAGTGCTCGAGTTTTGAATTCTAGGATATGCACTTATTCATCATTGCCTTATAGCATAGACCAAAGAATAGCCTTTCTAACTAAAGTCTCTACTATGGTATCGTAAACAATATTATTTGATATACAGGTAAATCAATATACTAACATAAACGTTCTTAGCATATGTATAATAATAGAGTTGTCTCTTTTAGTGTCTGTTGATTGGGAAAGAGGAGTTCTATAATAGTTACAAAAAATATAATCAAACAGCAGTAAAGCTTTCTCAATTATTACTGGGTGATTGATTTGTCACTTAAGGGTCTTACAGTTGCCATAACAGCAAGCCGTAGAGCATTAGAGCTAGCTCACCTGATAACGAACTTTGGAGGCATACCTTATATTTCACCAACAGTGGGTATCGAGTCAAATATGGACAAACCTAAGGAAGCTGAGGAATTTATAAAGAAAATAATAGAAGATAAATTAGATTATGTGATTTTTATGACTGGACCAGGAGTATACTCTCTTATGTCCGCTGCCAAAAAACTACAAATGGAAAGTAGTATCGTTGAGGCTTTGAAACGGACAATTGTTGTTGCTAGGAGTTTAAAGCCAAAGGTTGCCTTGGCCAGGTATGGAATAAAGACCGATATTGTACCTGATGAAAATACAGCCGACGGAATAGCCAAGATACTAAAGAGTAGCGGCATCCAGGGAAAGAAGATTGGTGTCCTTTGGCATGGTTCATATTTTCCTATATTCAGGAATGAAATGTCTGCAGCAGGAGCAGAGATAGTTGAATGTTCCACCTATACCTACTCTTTTGATCTCAAAGAGAGTGGCGCCAAAATTCTTGAGGAAATGGGATTCAACTACATTTATCCTGACCAAGATAAGGTGATCAAGCTGATAGAGGCTATAAACAAAGGAGATATTCATGTAATAACATTTACAAGTCCGCCGTCTGCTAGAGACCTTTTCAAGATAGCGGAAAGTATTAAGATAAAAGAGCCTTTGCAAATTTCACTTAACAACAATGTTATTGTGGTTGCAATAGGACCTTCTACTAAGAAAGCACTTGAAGAGTACACCATTCAGGTGGATGTTATGCCACAAATATACAAGATGGGACCAATGGTCAAGGCGTTAACCAATTATCTTAGCCAATCCTACATTCCAAAGAGAATGAGAAAACCCGGATAACACAAACGACGACGATAACGACTCTGTTAGGTTACCTAACAATTACTTTTTGCGGCTCTGTTAACTTCTGCAATCACTTCCTTATTATGATAGTTAACAAATAGATTGAGCCAATTTCTCAAATGGATTAGTCTGCACTTTTCTTTTCTGCATGGAAAGTAATCATCATCAAAACATCAAAACATTCTGTTCTGTCCTTAATGTATTGGATTGTTCTTTCGATAATGCTCTTCTCATAGGTGGAGTGAAGATGATGTCTTAATTTGAGGTATTTAAAAGCATATAGATACCATGTACCACCATATCTGCGTTGAAAGTGTATGTTTTCTATAATCTTTTATGAGTTTAGGAATTTCTCTATAACAAACATGTTTCTTTCTGCTGATGAAAGATACGTCAAGAATTGATTTTTCTGTTGGTTCAATAGCAATCCAAACCCAAAAATACTTATTTTCTACTCTTATTTGTGTTTCATCAATTATAAATTCAGAAATCTTTATTCTTTTATAGCTAATTCTTTTGGCTCCGTATCTTTGGAGCCATTTCCTTATTGCAACATGACTCCTTTTTATAATTCTTGATGATAATATTTTAGCTGCATTCTAAATGAAAGACCTAGAAAGTACAAATAAGCCATAAGCGATATCTTCAAAAGATGTCCTATTCTTGTTGTTTCAAATATCAGAATAAAGAATACAATGTGTTTAGCTATAATTTTTCCTTAAGTTAACAGAGCTTATTATTTAATGTAAACGTTAATAAAGCATCAAGATTGTCAAGGGCTGGGTCGTTTGTGAACTGTTATCGACACAAATTTGCGACACAACGTGGTATGTGTGAATCAAATTTTACACTATATCGTTCCCACTTTAGGCTCAATAAATGTATTATTAGAGAAGCGTTGGCATGGTCAGTGGGATGTAATACACTAGTATATGTAATCCATTTGCGCAATGTACAATGATAAGTCTGAGCTATTCTAATTTGTTTTTAACTCAAGCTATCGTTCGTCTAAAATTTAGAGCTCAGGTTTATTTAAATAAAGTTTATGGTAGTCAGTAATGGAAAAAATGCCATTATATTAGCTCTTTTGCATTGAAAGAAAACTTGACCTACCTTTTTTTACCAAAAAGCCACCACAATAACAACAACCATAACCACCACATGAAAGAAGGTTAGAAATCTAATCTTTTAAGTGTTTCTTTTCATTATTCTTCCTCTACTGTTTCTTCTTCTTGGGTTGTTGTTGGCTAATATATAGGTCCTATTTTCGTAAATATAATTAGGGAAATATGATGATATGAGTAAAGTGCAGTTCCGTTCTGTCTGAGAAGAATCTGATGTTGCTTCCATCTTCATAGAATACTTCGGTTGAATTGACAAAATGATAGTCTCACAGCAATTAGGGTTATCAGAATTCTTCTAAAGTTTCTAGGTTTAAGCAAGGGAGAGAGTTAATGGCGGGGTCCAGTAGGATTAGGTCCCAGCATGTAGAAAGGTTCTGTTGATTTTCTTATTTAGCCTTTTTCTTTTATATCATAGGGTTTAATTTTAATTTTGAATATGCAGATCATCCCTTTTATTTACCAAAGACACTGTCTCACATATTCTTTCTATATCATTCATGGAATAGACTAAAAGTTAATTTTATATGTCATTGAACACTCTAAACAGACGTGCATTATATTGACGGCGAAGGCAGTATTATTGTGCCTAAACCCGTCAGACCTATAATTGATTATAAAGAAACATCATTGGGCAATAAGAAGGGAGCCAAAAGAGAATTTCGTTATGGAAATTTGCATATTAGAGAATATGATGATAATTATATTGTTCACAGGGATAATATAGATCCAAAGGACGATGCACTAGGACACTTATTAGCAGATGCCCCAGAGTATTTGGCCGGTAGCATTTCCGCGGCATTTGTTGGATATAAAGTTGGTCAAGGAATATATGACAGAAGCAAAGCAAAAGGGAAGAATCAGAGAACTGCTTTATATGACGCAATATTGGCTGGATGTCTCGCAGCTTTAACTGCAGGCTCAGTTTCTTCTTATATTATCACTAACACCATTAGAAAAAAATAGGAGAACCTAGAACAAATGGAGAACCCAGCTCAAGTGCCAGAACAAATTCCTTCTTTAGAGGAGCATTTTAGTAAGCAAACTGCAGTTATTCCAAAAGAGCCATCAAAAATCCATCTTGCAAGAATATTACTTAAATTATTACCAATAGCATTTAAATTTAGAAGAGACAGGCGTAAATGGGTAAAACAGGAAGGAAAAAATATTGATGAGAAAAAATATAGAAAGCACGCAGAAAAGGCCCTTAAGGCTTTCATTGAACTTGGTCCTTCTTACATTAAGTTAGGACAGTGGCTCTCAACACGAGCTGATATTTTGCCACAGCCTTATCTTGATGTATTAGCAAAACTGCAAGATGAAGTTCCTCC
>JBKPPX010000161.1:0-3141 GCA_046733815.1 Thermoproteota archaeon
GCAGGACCTAGTTTCCTACAGTTCTTAAACAAATTATTTCAAATTCAAATATCAGCTGGAGACGTCATACAATTTGAATCTGGAAATAACAGCAAATACTACATGCTCTCAGTAACTGGAACATGGGATGAGATAATCAGATTAGAATAACTGCATTGCATAAGAGGAAAAAGTATTGAATTTATGACAATAAGTTTGCAGAAAGAGAGAGAGGTGCCATAATTTATCAGATATAGGACGACAACATCAACAGACGATTCTCAATTTGTATAATTCTGGAATTCTACCAGATATAATTGCAATGCAGCTAGACATTAGCAAAGACGAAGTTTATCAGGTTATAAAAAATGAAGCCAGTGAAGAAGAAAGAAAAAGAACATCTGTCAAACAGCTTTCAAATACTTCTTCATTAGGTATGTTCTATCTTGATGCTGTAATAAATATCAACTTAGCTATCAAACATGCACAGCATAGTATGTGGAAGGCTTTGAAAGGAGTACCAGAGTTTAATATCTCAATGGTGGAAGAAACGCAGAATATTCTTGAAAGATATGCAAAATCTAAAGTTACATTTGTAATTTTACACATTGATATTGTAGGCTCAAGTAAGATGTCTATGACTCTGCCAGTTGAGAGGCTTGCAACTATAATTCAGACATTTACTCAAGAAATGTCTCTTATGATTGCTGCATATGGTGGATATGTATTAAAGTATGTCGGAGATGCAGTTTTAGCATTTTTCCCTGTAAGTTCCCCGGACCAGTATTTGCCTTGTATTAATGCAGTAAATTGTGCTCGGTCTATGAATAAGATAATACGTGAGGGTATGAATCCAATTCTAAATGAATATGGTTATCAAGAGATTGGAGTACGTGTAGGTGTAGATATTGGTGAGAACATAGTTGCCCAATATGACTTGGAGACTCGTACACCTACTATAAAGGATAAGCAGATAATAAAAAAACCACATCTTGACATTCTAGGATATACTATTAGCATTGCAACTAAAATGACAAGATTTGCAAAACCTAATCAAATTATAATTGGTCAGTTTGTATATGAGGTATTGGATGATGTACAAAAATCTACTTTTAAAGCTCTGCCAGTTAGTTCGGATGTGTGGAGTTATGTCAGTAACAATACTGGAGACATTTACAGTCTGTATTCTAGTAATATAAAGGAATGAAAAGAAAGATATGCGGATAAGATCTGATATAAAGTAACATGACCCATAACAATTTAAAAAAAAGTTATTTTAAGCGCAATTGTACTTTGATAGAATAAAGAATAACTGTTTTGGGTTTGAGGCTTGTAAGAAAAAGAGAAAGTGCAATATAGCATAGCTCAATCTTCCTATGTTGGTGGCGGCAATGATATGAGACTATAAGAGTTACCATCTTGATCTTTGAATTTAGACATTATACCTCCCCACTCCTGCTTTTCAGGTGCAGCAATATCAACTCCTTTTTTCTTAAGTTCTCCATAAGTTGACTGTATATCATCTGAATAAAACCATATGCCAGTTTCTGTTCCAATACCTTTCTTTGCAGCTTCGATCTCTCCTTCATTTGACATCAATTGGGCATTTGATACCATAAGGCTGATTGTTGACTGTGATTTTTTTGGTGCAACTTCAACCCATCGTATATCACTACTACTATTACTACTAATACCAAATGCCATGTCTGTTTTAAGTTCAAAACCAAGTTTTTGAGTATAGAATTCTATAGCTTTTTGCTGATCTGAAACTATGACTACTATTCCACCTATTGTATCGATCATTTCCTAATCATTCTTTTAATCAAATAATACGTTATAAGGAATGCCATGGTCTTCACAAAGAAATCGTCATGGTCTTTGATACTATGAGAGACAGTAATTCTGAATTACAAATAGAGTTAAATCTGTCTTTCATACTCTACTGAATCCGCCACGATATGAGCACTATTATAATAATATTAAGACCAAAATAAAGTAGTTCTCATAAACGTTAGTAAAGCTAACAGTGCACACGTTTCACCTATTGCATATTCAAAATCTTTCTTCATGATTCTATGCCAGCCTTAACATAATATAGCTACATATCTTCTGTTATCCTTAAGTCATGACATAATACTAAAGTCATCAAACTAATAAATAATTTAATATACAAAATTTTATAATGAGTTCAGCTGCTGATAATCTAAACATAACAAAGTCCCAATCCTCAAAAGTAAATGTAAAAGAAGAATACCCAACAGAACCAAGTAATAATTATTCTATCTCTAAATCGAATATTCCATCTTATACTAAGATTTTAGTACCACATGATGGAAAAGAATATCAGATAAAGCACTTATTCATGCAATCTATCTATCAAATCTTTCTGGAGCAGAAATTGTCATCTTGCGTATAATAGAAGATATTGACAAGTTAGAAGGTACTTCAGTTAATATTACTCAAAATAAAGCAATAGACAATCAAAAGGGTTTTCGGCATAATATTGAAGGAGAATTAGTAAATGCTATAGAAGAAAAAATAAAAAATTGTGTAGAAGCAGGTGGCAAGAATAAGATATCCTATGAAATCAAGACAGGACATGTAGTGCGTGAAATAGTAAAGGCATGCGAAGAGACAGATTATGATTTAATAGTTATGACAACTTCACATCTTGATTCTTGGGTAAGATCTATATTTAGTGAAACCAGAAAAATATTAAGCAACATAAATACACCTGTGCTTATAATACATTAACAAAAATTGTATCGTTAAATTTAATATCCTTATTACACGACTTGATATTATAAAAAAAGTAACTGAAGACATCAAAGTCTATATTGAGAAGCAACATCTCAATGGAGTTAATGATCATACCAAATAATTAAACCCAGAATTAAAGTCGACGATACTTACATTAGGTACGATATTGAAGTAAGGCTGAAGAAAAAGATATGTTGCATTTCTTATGTGATTTTGTAAGTATATTATAAATATATATACAAATAGATTTGTATCATTATACATATTTTCCTATAATATTATTATATAAGAGAAAAAAGATAAAAAGAAAATAGCTTTTATTTTACTTCTTTCTGATTATCCATATGGACATGACTTCAACTTGTGTAATGTGCGGCGAGAAATCTCAAGGTTATCTAATAG
>JBKPPX010000162.1:0-13584 GCA_046733815.1 Thermoproteota archaeon
GTGATAACCATTATTACTTACTGGCTTCAAGCGCTGCGAAGGCAGAGCTACTAAGGAATCGGATTCTCCTGCAACCATAACCATTCATCGCTTCTTTCTTTCGCCTTATGAAAAGACCTCTCGCTTTGCTTTTTTCTTTACACACATTTGATTCTGTCGTATGCACAATTCTGGCAATATCTTTTACTGAAAATTTCCCTTCTGAAAGAAGCGCAATTATTTGTTCTTTTTTATTATTCGGCTTTTCTCTGACATGAATCGGTTCCAATGCAGTAAGGTATAGTAAGGTAAAGTAATTAATCTATGCATACCCCCGTATCTTCTGAACTAATCTTGAATATACTGAGAAAGCATATAAGCAAATAACTTACCTTACTAACCTTGACCTTACCTTTGATTATTATAAAATTATCACAATCTAATTGTTATACCTTTATTACATTTTTTATTTTATGTTTTCTGAAATGATATTTGATCTCATAGTCTTACTTTAAGGTTATTTGATAAAATTTCATACTAGCAAGAAATCATCATCCTGGCTACTATCATTATGGACGCTGCTGCTTTAGTTGAAATGCTATAATCTTTTATCTTTTATCTGAAGTGAGATATCATTTGACATATCAAGGTACGGAGAGCACAAGTGGATTCTATAGCATGCAGAGAACTTTATAGATATATCTAGAAGGTTTGCGTCAATGTTTAACGACCACCAGATAATATAAAGGATCATCATCATTCTTTATGACATAACTTTTACTATATCTTCGAAAAGAATTTTGCTTTGTAATAGCTAAGAAAACACCGCTGCCTAGCAGATGGTCGTATTATAATCTAGTAAAAACAAAAAAGGAAGGAAAAGCAGAACCTAAACGAATAATTATTGATATGTTTTAGAGTTAATTGAAAGAATACTTGATTAGATATGAACAAAAGCTTAAAGTTAAATGCATGCGAAGGATTATAAGTTCTTTATAGCCAGAATGTTTATAGTAATTGAAGAAAGAATTTGTTATTTCAAGGATCGAAGCCTCCCAGGATGGTAACCCTTACATATACATAACATTCAGTGATCCTAATGATTACAAGTCAGGAGAAAGGAAGCAGCAAAATCCATTTGGTCCCAATGTAATGGCGTTTACTTCTCCAGAAGAGATGATGAAAAATTTACCTAAAGCAATGGGAGATATCTCAAAGATGATAACTGGAGGTGGTGGTGGCGGTCTTACTGATTCGCCGACTTTTAAAATGAGTATGAAAGAGTATGAAGACCTGGGTGTAAAAGTAGGTGACAAAGTTTCGATAGAAATAAAAAAATCAGATAATACTGGAATTTATACTTAATTCTAAGACATATATTATTAATTATTAATTTCATTAGACTGAATATAGGTTTTGTAACAATTTCTATAAGTTAGGTTTTACCCTTCTAGAAATTTAGATTCCATCAATAAATCAAGTGTTTAAACTGTATTTATTGATTCAATTGCAGGTGTTAAAACGTTGTTGAAAAGTTAGCGATCCGCTTTTTGTTTCACACCGTTATTATCTATATGGGATTGTTGATACAACGTTTATCGCTATGTCCATGTCATGATTAAAAGTTCTTTGTTATACTTTCTCTCTCCATATGCTCTACTGCATCAGTATTAATCTGTTTAGGATTCTGACCGTCTGTATATACAAATATGACTATCATGTTTGTGGTGATGTATTATATACGTAAGAAGTGGAACAAACATAAAGATCTGATTGGCTATAGAATTTAGTAAAATTCTCATATGACTCTTTTTACAAAACCAAAGATTGGATCGTGGAATTTGACAGATCTTATAGAAGATCCAAATAAAAGCGAATTTCAAGAATTTCTACAATATCTGGAAGAATCGGTAAAACATCTTGAACTGAAACGCAAAGATCTTAGTCCAAATATTTCAGCAACAGATTTTGAAAATTTGCTTCATTTAATTGAAGATATATCTGAAAAAGTCAATATAGCTAGCGGTTATGCTTCTTTGAGATATTCTGCTGATACCTCTTCAAATGAAGCCGCTTCTCTTGTAACAAAAATGGAAATCATGGGATCAAACATTACTAACAGGTTGTTATTCTTTGATTTGTGGTTTAAAAAAGATATTGATGAACAAAATGCCCAGCGTTTGATAGACTCAATACCTTCTGTTTATCAAGAATATCTGAAGCACAAACGATTACTTGCAAAGTACACCTTAACTGAATCCGAAGAGAAGATCATTAATACATTAGAAGTCACAGGAGCTACCGCCCTTGTCAAGATCTATGATAGAATGACAAGTGGTTTTGAATTTGTTATGGCTATTAAAAAAGGTAAGAAGATTGTAAAAAAAATATTTCCCAATAAAGAAAAAATGATCTCTCTTATCCGAAGTCCAAAACCGGAGGAAAGAGAAGCTGCATACAAGTCGCTATTGCATGTATATAAAAAAAATAGCGGAGTATTAGGTGAAATTTACCAAAATCTTGTAATTCAGTGGTATGACGAACACATATCGATGCGTGGCTTCCAATCTCCGATTTCAGCTCGAAATGTTTCCAATAACTTGGATGATACAACTGTAGAGACTCTTCTTTCAGTATGTAGAACAAACTCTGTAGTTTTCCAAGACTATTTTAAAGAAAAAGCAAAGATGCTCGGTATTAAAAAACTTCAAAGGTATCATCTATATGCGCCATTATCATTAAAAAACTCTGAGCAAAAAAAATTTAACTATGAAAATGCCATTGATACAGTACTTGAAACGTTTGAAGGTTTTGACTCCCGATTTAGGAAATATGCGGAACGACTTTTTCTTGAACAACACGTAGATTCCGAAGTTAGAAAGAGTAAACTAGGAGGGGCTTTCTGCTATACTGTATCGCCTAAAAGAACTCCTTATGTACTGTTAAACTACAATGGGAAATCTAGGGATGTCTCTACAATGGCGCATGAATTTGGTCATGCAATACACAGTATTGCAGCTTCTGACAAACCAATAATGGTATCACATGCGCCACTTCCATTAGCAGAGACTGCATCAGTATTTGCAGAAATGCTCCTAAATGACAACTTGATTAAAAAAGTGACAAGAAAAGAGAAGAAGATATTGATTGCAGAACAAATAGACGATATGTATGCTACGATAATGCGTCAAGCTTACTTTACTATATTTGAAATCGATGCACACCATGCTATTGTAAAAGAAAATGCGACTATAGATAAAGTATCAGAATTGTATTTAACTAATTTGAATAAACAGTTTGGCAGTTCAGTAACCGTATCTCCAGATTTTCAATGGGAGTGGGTGTATATTCCTCATTTTTATCATACGCCATTTTATTGTTATGCATATTCATTTGGAAATTTATTAGTATTGTCTTTGTATCAACAGTTCAAAACAGAAGGAGAATCATTCATACCCAAATATTTTAAAATACTTTCGGCTGGTGGATCCAGGAAAACTGAAGAATTACTTAAAGAATCTGGTATCGATATCTCAAAAGCTGAATTCTGGCAACAGGGCTTTGATTTAGTTACAAAAAAAATACAAGAATTGAAGGAAATGAATTGATTGACAATTGCCCTCTTTCTATTTCCATCTGACTATGAGAGAGTGTTAGTAGAAGTTAAATATGCATGAAAGAAAAGGTGTAACGCATTATAGGTAGACAGATAGATAGATGGTAAGATAGTTCTAAGCCTATTACTAAGAAGCGTCTCTATTATCAAAGCATATTCGTTCTATTTTTGATAAGTTATAGATAGTGGAAGTGACCCAAAAGATATAGCTTAGAATCTTAAGCAGGAATAAGAAGGTATTGAGTTATTCAAAATCTATTTGAACACAAAACTACGCTTGAACATTGTTAAAGCCACTTCATATAAATAATCTTGAGATTTTGAAACTTATCTAAATATTTAAGTTTACTAAAAGATCATAAAACACACTGGATTACGCATCCTAAACGTAGCATTGACTCATCCACAAGAATATGAGCTAAAAACATTCTCAGGAATGCGAAAAAAAGGAAACTATCGTTTAATGTGCTCAGTCTATAATTAAGACAACGTAACATCGTAAATAAGAAGATAATAACCGATTTAAGTGACTATCTTTTTTAGCGCAGCCTGCAGAACCATAATTGTGTGTAGCAATTATGGGAACTTAACTGAACTAATTCCATTCCTGTAATTCTCTTAATTTTCTCTAATGCTTTAGTATCTACAAAGAAATCATTTGTATTAAATATCAGAATTTCTTTATCATCGTCAGGCAAATATTCGAAACCACAGTCTTTGGTACAGTCCAAAATATCCCATATCCATTCTTCGCATTCATCTATCGGTAGCAATGAAGACGATGACTGTCTACTTCTATTCAAGCCGTTTTTATTATTCAATAAAACATTTAAATATATATACATACACACAATAGGAGTTTTTATTCTTGCAATCTGATTGGCATAAGTTAGCTATTTTATACTGTATATCTATGTATTGTGTTCATATTTTTTGATTGCTTATATTAAGGTAATAGATTGCATGTTATTGCTAACCTATGTCTTAACATCAGATATTATCGAGATATTCTGGTCATATCATATAATATCCAGAATTTCGTTCAGATACTTGTACATAATCAATAGGATGAAAATTTATTTAAGCAATAAAAGCTACTAATACAGGTACCATGTGTTTCGATTACGAAATCCCAGAAAAGCAGAAAATAAAGAACAGAAAACTAGAGGAAGAAACTATGGAAGTCGAACCAGAACTTGAAAAAGAAGAACGACCATTAATGGCTTCTGCATAAAATAAGATTATAATCTGTTCTAATATTTATACACAGAAAAGCAAAACCTCTTTTATTTTTCATATATATATCTCAGTCCAAATCTTATTTAGCATATATAAGATCCAAATGTGCCATATCAAATATTAGACATACACTATTTTTTAACTGATATTTAATACATTTACTGATATAGACATAGATTTTGGTTACAACAAATATAGTTATTTGGTAATAATTTACCTTCCGAATTATTGAGTGCGTTCCATTACATAAAAGGGAGGTAAGATCATTTATTCAATAATCTGAGGATATTTTATGAAATTTTCTTTGTGCATTATATAATACATAATAAATAATCACTATTTTTCTGAATTCAATATCTAATTCTTTGGTAGTATTTGACTGATAACAGGTGCCTTTGGATTATAGCTGAGATTAAAATAGACCTGATGTCTTCACGTTGGATAATTCCATAATTTGATATACTATTCTATAATATCCTTACTGCTTTTAATACTAGGATGCTTTTGTACCTGCATTAATTATGAAAGGCAATAATATAAGCTTGAGACTATTTATGGACTTTATATAAGGCAGATGAAAAAAAGAGCCAAGGGATTATGCAGCTGGGAATAATACCTATCGCCTTATCATATACCGGCTGTGTTAATATTAGCCATACTCATTATCATATTACTATTCTTTTTGCATTGTCTTATGATCTGGTGGATATATCCTTCTATATCTAGACGTTCTATAGTTGCTATCCCCGCTAGCGAAAAGTTATAATCAACAGAAGAGCATAGGATATTTTAGAATACTATAATGACTTTACAAACTTTAACAAGCTTCGGTCCTCTTCCGATCAGAATACTAGCGGGAATTTCCTTTATAGCACATAGTTTACCTAAATTTTCAGACATAGCAGGTACCAGAGGATTTTTTGCAAGTGTAGGACTACCAGCTGAACTTGCTCTTCCAATAATGCTTCTAGAAATAATTGGTGGCATAGCACTTCTTGTAGGAGTATTAACAAGAATAACAGCAGGACTCTATAATAGAAATGATTGGCGCAATACTTAATGTCAAATTGTCAAAGGGTTTTGTAGGAGGATACTAGCTAGATCTACTGTTAATCGCAATATCAATCAGTCTCCTATTGACTGGCCCAGGAAGACTATCTATAGAACGGGACTTGTTGAAGCGAGAAGTAATTCCTAAAGGCAAGGAAATAGTGCTACAGCAACAGCAACAACAACAGCAGTAATATCACCGCGAAGACTATGAATCATCTACTAATTACTATTTTTATTTTTATTCCCCATCGATATTATTTGCTCAATCTAATTTCGAGAAAACAAACTCTCATTTGACTTGTTCTATTACTATATTAATCATGGTAGACATAGTTGTCCAATAACGTAACCGTAAATAGTTAAAATCTTTAGCCGTCATACACATACGATAGTATATGACCTTAAAATCTTCTACCAAGACAGATAGACATAACTTCAACATCCAGTCTGGTAATATAAGATGTATATATACATAATTTGTTAGTTACCTAATCTTCGTTATATCGCATATGGCCATAATATGATCAATCATCGTTTGACCATTTTAGATAGTGCACATATTTCAGTTATCATTTACAAGGTCATTTAGTTAAGCAAAGATTATTCTATAAAGGCTTTCCCACAAAAGTCATCTTATGATATCCATTTCCAACAATTTCACAATAATCAATATTAATAGCATGTAAATAAGTGGATTGACCTTTACACTTGAAAATGCAAGTGAGAAAGTAGGAACTTTAATTGATTTTGTCAATTCTTCAAAAGATAATCCTAAATTCTAATGGTATATCCATTATTATTCCAGAATGGCTGAGATAAACCTTGTTAAAGTAATTAACTCCTGTCTGGATAGATATTTTGTTGACAGATGCATGTTTTATAATCCCAAATCCTACAATATTATCTTTAAGTCCTAATCCTATAAACATGCCTTGAAGTCTCGATGGTTTTATTTGAGCATATTTCCCTAATTGTACAAAACCATATTTGTCGTTCAGTATTTTGGAATATGTTATGCCTTTGTATACAATTTTGATTCTCTTTATTCCTATCGTAACAGTATTATCATTGTTATTATGTTTGCCATTAATATAACGAAGAAATTGATTTAGCCTTCGTTGATTGCGCTCAATTCTATTTTTTACGGTTTTAGTATGACCTTTACTATGTATAACGGGAGAAGAATATTTTGATCTGAAATTTTCGAATATAGATTTCTCACCAAGACAAATAACCAAATCGGATTGCAATTTATTTGCCATTTTTACTTTATAATTAATACCGTTATTGCGCATATAACCATCAGTATTAATTATGCAAATATCAGAATCAATTGTAATTTTTTCAACGATTCTTTTGATGGCGTTAATTGTGACATTTTCAAATCCTACCGGGCTAGTATTTCCAACAAATTCGAAGAATTGTGCATATATCTTTCTCAGGTCTGTTATCGGCTTTTCAATTATTGTCGCTCCTATTGCAGTAGGAGGGGCTAGATCCCCTTGTCCCATGTCTGCATCAATCACTGCTGGTTTGTAGCCTTTTTTAAGTGCAGAATTTACAATAAAGGTTGCAAGTGAGGACTTTCCTGTATCAATATCACCTATCAATAATATTGTTCTAAATTTTTTAATTAAAATTTTATTAAGAATCTCCTGCCACATTGTTGTGCCAGCACTATTTCGGTCGGCTATCCAACTCTCGCCATCTTGCTCTAAGGTTATATTAATTTGGCAATGCGAATCAATCTCAAATGGTAAAATCTTACCGGCTGCTACTATCACATTGCTATCAGAGATGTCTTTTCCTAAAACATAAGCAGTACCTACTAAAGTTACTGTAGCGGGCCCTTTTACCAGATAAATCCAAGGAGATATGATATCTATACGCAAGCAAGTTATATAGTATATATTTTATGAAAAGACTTAACATCAGGTCAAAAGTCAAAATTCTTTCTTTCTTTCTTCCAAGAATCCTAATGTATTGGAGATACTATCAATGAATTAATAATAAAAGATTCATGATATCATTATCCATAAAATTGGTTACAAATAGAAAGTACAGATACTACATTAAATTTTAAAAAGATTCTTTGCATTCCTATACATTATGAGGTCTCTTATTTGGCAACTTAGCTCAAGATTTTGTACAAAATTAATATAAGAACTCATTTCGGAAATTGGCCAATCTGTTCCATATAAAAGTTGATGGGGTTCACCAGCATAATTCAATAGTTCTATCACTTTGTTAATAATGTATTTTTTAGAATATGAATTAAAGCTGCCGAGAACTAATCCTGAAATATCGGCATAGACATTTTTGTTCTTATAAAGAATTTCCTGACAATCAACTATATAGGGATTTCCCAAATGACACATCACTATCTTTAGATCAGGATTATCAACAGCTACATCATCTATATTCAACGGATGTGAAAATCTAATCTTACCTTTACTTGAAAACGTATCTCCGGTGTGGATCATGACTGGAACTCCAAATTCTACACACATATCATACACCCTTTGATACTTTTTATCAAATGGGTAATAATGTTCGTAGCCACAGTAAAGCTTGACACCTTTAATGAAACCCTCTTTCAACCATATTCTACAATTTCGATAATCTTCGTCAGTATGATTATCAATTGAAAATCCAGCAACAACTCCAAGATTATCATGTTTTTTTGTAATCTCAAGAATTTCAGCTGTCGAAGGTCTATCCACATTTACTTCATAAGATGATAGAATAATAGAATAATCAATATTGTTAGTAATCATGGCGTCAAGTAATAATGCTAATCTTTTCTCTAGTGAAAGCTTATTTGTATACTCATAATGGTTAAGATGTACGTGACAATCTATAATGATAGATATCACCGCCCATATCTAGGATTTAACCATTCGATGAAACTAGCGTAATTCAGTGAGGAAGTATCATAGATATAATTAGGAAGTATTTTAATAAATCTAAATCCATTATTTAGCTGAAATGAAAGAACAGGGTCTTTTATTTTGCCTTTTGTTACCTTTTGTGCATATTCCATAGCTGACATTTTATCTGCATATTCACAATAGTGGAGGAGTCTACCTCCACCTATTATTCTCCTTAAATTCAATTTTATGGCTAAATCCTTTCTGATATTATAGAGCATTGTTGCTATCCCAAGACATCGAAAATTAGGGTGAGTGGAGATATCATCCGCATAAAGGCTATCACCTTTAGGATTATGGCTTGTGAGCTTCCCATCTCCAACAATGTCATACCATGTATGCTCAGAATATTCAGGTTGTAGCGAGACTATTAAACTACATGCAGATGCAACTATTCTTTCATCTAATTTCGCACAAAACTGCCCTTCAGGAAATAAGCGAATATGATTTTCAAGAAAGGAGGGCGCCGATACCATCCCAGCAGCCACATCAGGAAATGATTCCTTTTGTAAAGCGACTATTTGAGAAACATCATTCTTCTGAATATTTCTAATAATAATTGCTTGGCGCACACTATCCATACTCTAACACTATCAGTATCCATAAATTCTCTGATATAAAAGGTACATATCAGAGTCATAAATGAAAAAGAATAATATATAGATATATGTGTATATATCTGGTATACATATGATTACTATGTTATATTATTAAATTATTTCGATCACTTTTACAGTTTGAATTACCTTGAATATCACCCATTCCTAAATTACAGCAAATGAGTGTAAGAATTATACTCAAGCAGATTACGGCTCTTGTCAGACTATCTAAATTTTCTATCTCTCAAATTTGATTATTACAATAAACAAGATTAGAATGACCCAGAACTATATTTTATAAAGTTAGATATATTCCCTATCCCATCATTGGAGATGATCCTTACTATTAAGAAAACCATTTTAACCAAAACAGATCGTTATCAGGAGCCGAATCGACAAGATAGTCCGGTGGCTTATCTAGAAAAGTATTGTTAACTCTGATCATGGTGCTAACCACATAATTAAAGGATAATGGGTTGCCTACAAAATTTGGATCAATAAATACTTCAACTTTGTTCTTTGGCATAGAGGAGATCTTTGATAAAGGAAGAGTATATGAATTTCCAGTGTTATTAAAAATTGCCAAATTCCAACCTACTTCTTCAAATTTAGAATCTATTGCAAAATTTGGAATTATCACTGAATAGTACTGATCTTTTCCTGATACAGAATTTCTATAATATATTATCCAAATATATACAGTCTCGTACTTTTCATTCCTATTAGCATCCCCTGCAAGTTCTATAGATAAGAGCAATTTATGGTCATTAACCTTCTTTACATTAGCAGAAAGAATATCATGATAATCTTTAATCTCAGGAATTATATTTGTACGGTAAAGCCTAACAAGTGTAGAATCATCTCTAGCATCTTCAACAATTTTGTTATTTAGTGATGATGGTATTACAGTAATTGAGGATAAATTCGATACTATGAACGAAACTAATATCGCTAAGATAAATGCAATTACCATCGTGACAATAATGACAGTTTGCAAGCTAATGACAAAATAACTATTGTAGACATACCTATTATAATTAGTTCCTATCTAAGGTTCAACTAAATATATGACATCTGAATAATACATGAAGATACATTACCAAAAACAGTATCAATATTCAGATATACTTCTATACCCACGTTTTATACTGGTTATATTCTCCATACCGGCTTCAAAGATATTAACACATTATCATTTTAAACTATGTGATAACAATGATCCTAATATACAGGTCTGCCTTATTTGGCTGTAAATATTATCTCAATACTTGCCTGTTGTTTTCTTTCTTCTCTAAATTCTTTTGTACCTTCATGTTGTTTGTATTTATAAAAGTAATCAAGTGCAGAGTATAGTTATAGCTAGGATAATAGAGCCAATAAAAGAACGGCTGATGATGAAAGGAACTACAAAAACGCCTAATCGCTGAGTCACATTATTCGAAAATTCCTGTCTTGAAATACCAACCGGGATTAGCTGTGTTCAAGTATTCCCAAAATAAAACATTAGCTTTAGCTTTTGCTGCAAATATCACGCTACATAATATATTAGCGGTGGCGAATGACTAGAAAAATAGCATTAATCAGAGCAACATGAGATTAGAATAGCCTTATCCTCTCTCATGAATCTTTCTTTTATATTTTCGTCGCTAGGTTTACACCTAAATTTTTTACCAGAATGTCCTGACAACTGTATAGAACCGATTGAACTACCCCAAGCGCAAGATACCTCTCGATAACCCACAGATAATAATTTCCAAGAAAGCTCCGTCTATTGTTTTGATCATTGGATGAATTATGTCGCTAGAGGCATAACAGGGCTATAGGCAAGTAATTCTTTCGGATGTGATTCATTTTCTGTTCTATTATTACTTTGGGAAAATGATTGGTTGCCATTCATCGTATTATTATCGATTAACCCTTCTGATGAATTTTTGGAGCCATCTATAATATACTGCTTAGCTTTCTCGGCTATACTTTTTATTTCTGGACTACTATTAATTATTTTTTCTCCACCTTTGAAAACTCCTAAAACAAATGTTTGCCATCCTAATCCTATAATTGATAGAATTAATACAGCTATTATTATCCATGTCAATATCCCCATAACTAAGTAATATGGATTTTCCTTATTCTTTAAGATTATTAAATATCATTATAGTAGTTCTGCTATGACAAATTGAGTCATAAAAGGGTTAAATCATATACACCTATTTCTATGCTTAGCAATCGATAGTTCTGACAGCCATACAAATTACTTTGTGGTTTGTTACTGTTACTACGAACATGGATGCCTTTAGGATATACCTTATTTACCATCATTCACATCTTATCCTTTTCATTATTCCGGTTATTAATAAGATCAAAATCTAGAACTACCTCACTACGTTAAACCATGATTCATTATGTATACCCTACTTGATCATTAGATAGTGTTATAACAGCTAAGCAAGATGCAGATTGGTCAATCACGCTCACAGCAAACTCAGTTATGCAACAATGCAATGGAAATAAATGATAAAAAAATCAAAATTGACAACTAAAAATAGTACACACTTATGACGACAAAAATAAGGAAAGGAGAGTCTTCACCCAAGAAAGGAAGAATCAATATCAAATAGCAATATAAAAGTACTTGAACCAGAAGTCTCACAACAAAGTTAATTTAAAAAGATACGGAGTAGTAACATAACCTTATGGGATGAACAATATAAGTTTCCAGGGCTTTACAACAAACAAACAATAGCACTAAACCTAAAAGAACTTCTTAATTGTAAGGCTTATCTCTTAGAATTAAGTGTTTATTAATTGCTACTGGTGTCAAAATTGTGCCAGAATCAACGAATTTTACTATAAACTCTTATTTTATAATTTACTTATAATATTATTCATCATCCTATTTGGTCATAGGAGCAAATTGGCAGTCATATGAATACAGCTGCTCAGAAAATTGTCAATTTTTGGTATAGGTATGAAAATCTTAATCTAAAGATAACTTTTATCTTGATCTCTTTACAATTGCTTCATTTATACTGGCTTACTACTGACATAGTACTTCAACGAATATATGGAGTAAGCTTTCTTATATTTCCCAAGGTACTTTTACCTGTCTTTGTAGTAATAGACTATATTGAAATTCCTGCATTGATTTCAGGAATAACCTTTTATTCTCTAAGTATTTACAAACACCAAAAGGATTCATGGAAGAATTCTTTATTTCTTGCAATGCTTGCAGTACAAGTGGTTCATATATTCTGGATTACGGATGAAATAGTATATGATGCGTTTTTTGAAACGCGCTTGGTAGAATTTCCTTTATATATTGCATGGATCGCAATACTTATCGATTATCTAGAGTTACCAGTTATGGCTGACTTATTTTACAAAATAATCAAAGGTGAAAAAAAGTGGCGCTAGGCAATAGTCTTTTATTATTATTATTATTATCATCCTCATCACAATCTATGCAATAGAAAATTGTAAAGTCACCTGTCTATTATAGAATGGCTTTTCCAACACCTACACACTGTATATGTTTTCAGCGGAATAGTCCATTAGACTTGAACTAATACGGGACCTTCAATATCATTTGCGGTTGAAGATAAAGTTGAATTTTAATATAAAAGATATTCTATTAACAAATACACAGAAACCTTACGTTTTAATTTTCAGTTCATCAGGTCTTATTTTCTTCATGACACTATGGCAGACGATTTTAGCGATAATAAAAAGGCACAATATTGGATTACTTATTCTATTGGTAGGTATTAGAAGTATTAATCGTTGTTCGTGCTACATTGCATAGCAATAAATTTTCGTTACATATATGGCAGCAGATGATGGCTTTACACTAATATTTATTGTAATTATACAATGCAGAATATATGGTGTGTATTAAAGAAATGCCTTCAATTGAAACAGTTAGAAACCCATATCTACATATTATTTTATGCTGATGATCTATAAGACTAAAATGAATTATTATGAGTGAAGAAGAACTTCCACCTTGGATAAAAGAGCAAGTATCGCGCTTACATCAAATTCAGCAAAATCTACAAGCAATTATGATGAAAAAGCAGCAAATTGAACAAGAGACTAGCGATACAGACAGGGCAATAGAAGAGATAAAAAAAATTGATGAAGATAATAAAGTATACAAAAGATATAATAC